>JAPOLP010000714.1 GCA_029977045.1 Planctomycetota bacterium | reverse complement strand
GTGGCGGCGGCGTGTTGACTCAAGGAGCGATTCTCAAAGTCACGGCCAACGGGACGAACACCTCGCCCGTCATCCGCGGCATCTGGGTGTCCGAGCGACTGCTGGGCGTCGACATTCCCGCTCCTCCGACGAACGTTCCCGCCATCGAACCGGACATTCGCGGAGCGAAGACGATTCGTGAGATGCTGGCGAAGCACCGGTCTGACGCATCGTGCGCCGGTTGTCATGTGAAGATCGACCCGCCCGGCTTTGCTCTGGAAAACTTCGATGCAGGCGGCCGATGGCGAGACCGGTACGTCGCCGGCAACGGTCGTAATGTCGTCCGCGGACCGACGATCGACGCCAGCTACGATCTGCCAGACGGCCGACACTTCAAAGACGCCGGCGAGTTTCAGCAGCTCGTCGCGGCAACGCCGCAAACGCTCGCCGCCAGCGTCGCCAGCAAGCTGATCACTTACGGAACCGGAGCCCCGATCACGTTTGCCGATCGTCGCGATGTCGAGCAAATCGTCGCCGAAACCAGCGAGTCCGATTTCGGTTTCCGCTCCCTGATTACCAACGTCGCCACGAGCCAGGTCTTCCTGACCAAGTAGCGAAAGTCGCGCAGACTTTCGGCATCGGTCCACCACCGAAACTCTTCGCGAGTTTCGCTACTCACGAATCACAACCAGCAGGACAGAGTCATCCGATGACCAAACCAATCCACTTCAACTTTGGCCGTAAGCTTCATCGCCGGACGATGCTTCGCGGAGCCGGCGTTGCGCTGGCGCTTCCGTCGCTCACCGCAATGCAGCGAGCCCTCGCCGCGGACAGTGAAACTCAGCCGCCGCGACGTTTTGTCGCGTTGACGCTCGGCCTGGGACTGCTCGGCGAGAACCTGAACCCAACCGACGCCGGGCGCGGCTACACACCGAGCCCCTACCTCAAGCAACTGCAGGACATCCGCGAGAAGTTCACGGTGATTTCCGGCTCGTCGCACCCTGGCGTCACCGGCGGACACCGCGCCGAGGCCAGCATCCTGTCAGCGAACACGCTGGCCTGCGTTGGGCGAGGAAAGAACTCAGTCTCGCTCGACCAGTACATGGCGAAGCACCTCGGCAACCAGACACGGTTTCCGTCGCTGGTTCTGTCGAGCACCGGGAACCTCAGCCCGTCGTACACCGAAAACGGAGCGATGATTCCTGCCGAGTCCTCGCCCAGCCGGCTCTACATGCGGCTGTTTGTTGACGACTCGCCTGCCGAACGTGAGCGACAGTCGCGGCGGCTGCTCGAAGGTCGCAGCATCATGGATCTCGTCGCCGACGACGCCAAACGGCTCAGCCGCGAACTCGGCACCGGCGACCGCGACCGGCTGGATGCCTACTTCACCAGCGTGCGTGAACTCGAAGTTCGGCTGTCCGAGTCCGCCGAGTGGTCACAGCGTCCCAAACCAAGAGTCGACACGCCAAAGCCCGTCGACATTGGCAACCCGAACGATTTCATCGGTCGCGAAAAGCTGATGAGCGACATGATCCGCCTGGCTCTGCAGACGGACTCGACGCGGTTCATCACGTTCCACCTGGGCGGCAGTGGCGGAGTCGTTCCGCTGCCGGGCGTCGACGAAGGCTACCACTCACTGAGCCATCACGGTCGCGATGAAGAGAAGCTCGAACAGCTCGCCGTCGTCGAGGAAGCCATCGTTGGAGCCTGGGGCAACTTCCTGCGCGACCTCGCCGCCATCGACGACAACGGAGCCAGCCTGCTCGACCAAACCTCCGTCCTGCTGACCAGCAACCTCGGCAATGCATCAAACCACGACAACCGTAACATGCCCGTCCTGTTCGCCGGCGGCGGTTTCAAACACGGCCAGCATCTGGCGTTCGACCAACGCAACAACTACCCGCTCCCGAACCTCTACCTCAGCCTGCTGCAGCGTCAGGGCTTCGAGGTCGACCGGTTCGCAACGAGTACCGGCACGATGACCGGTTTGGAAATCGTCTGATTGCAAGTCTCTGGACTGGTAGCGGAGCGGCGCGAGCCGCCCGGTCTTCGCGAGCGAAATGTTGATTGACCGGAGGGCTTGCGCCCTGCCGCTATAAGCTCGGCGCTTACGGTTTGCGGATCGCGAAGTTGTCGTAATGGACTTCGCGGTCGACCGTCGTGATGTTCATGTTCGACTTCGTCGGATGAGCGATGCCGTCGGACTTAAGCGTCCCGGCCAGCTTGCCGTCGATCCAGGCCGTGAGGACATCACCCTCGACGCGGACGACCAGGTCGTGCCACTTCTCGGGGTCAATCTCGGCTTTGTTCCAGGACTGCTTCTTTTTGAGCATGTCCTGCGTCGCCTGATCAAGCTTCTCCCCGGCCTGGCGTTTGTCACGGATCTCCTTGAGAAAGATCCCGGTCTTGCCATCGTTGAGCACCACCGACTTGTCGCTGACGCTGACGTGGCAGATGTGCCCGGCGTGCGAGCCCTTGTAGTCCAGGTCGCGGATCATGATGTTGAAGCGGTTCGAGCCGGCGAACTTGAACGAGACGGCGATCTCCAGGTCCGTCAGCGGCGGCAGCTTGATCGAATTGACCGATGGATGATCCGCATCTTTCGGAGTGATCCCAACGAGCACCCCGTCACGAACGACGGACTCACTCTTCCACGAGCCCCATTCCTTCTTCAGCTCCGTCCCCGAAAAGTCGTCTTCAAATAACACAGTCTTAAACGACTCGGCCTGAAGCGGACTGGCCAAGCATGTGGCCAGTGAAAAGAGTGCCACAAAGACGGCGGCTGTGATCGGTGATTTCATGGGAGACTCGATTCAGTTGGATGCTGTTTGAGTAACACATTCTCTATCAGGGCAATTCCACGGGAGCTGCCGAAACGCGGCTTGTTTAACGCCCAGCCGAAGGCGCCGGCAACCAGAACGGGTCAACCTGTCGGTGGCCGACGCCTCCGGCCGGGAGTGACACGAGGATGTCGCACCGTTAAGCAGACTCTGCATCAGAACCAGCAACGACACCGATCGACTCGCCAGCGATCACTCGCGGAAACGTTCGCTGCACGAGAACCACGCCGTCCGTGTCGGCGGGAACCGTGACGCTCGCGGAACCATCCATCGGTGTGACTTCACCGAGCGCGTCTCCTTTGCGGACTTCTGCTCCGAGTTCGACTGAAGGCAGAAAGAAGCCTTCAACGGGTGACGGATTGCAGACCTGCATGTGGCCCGAGCCAGGAGCAGGGTTCTCGATGACGTGTTCGACGCTGCAAGCTGGCGGCTCGCGGTCGAGCATTCCGAGTTCGGCCATCACGTTGAGGCAGCCATCGACGTAGGCATCGACTCCGTCGCGCGAGCACGTTGCCGCGCCGAGATACTCACAGTAAATCGCCGGGACGTTCGCATCGCGAGCAACCGAAAGCGAACGGCCATCGAGGTTTCCCGCCGTGCCCCAGACAACTGGCAGATTGAATGCTCGCGCCATCCGCCGCTGCACCGCCAGCACGTTGGCGTCTCGATGCAGGACGTACCCCGCGAGCGGATAAACTGAAAGTTCCGTCCCGCCTGTGTGCAGGTCGATGTAGAAGTCCGCCGAACGGATCAGCTCGCTGAGAGCAAAAGCCGTCTTCTCAGTGACGCTGCCGTCCGCCTTCCCCGGACAGGTCCGAGCGAGATCGAGGCCGTCCTCCGCACAGCGGTGCCCCCGCAGAAAAGCCGCCTCGTTGACGATCGGCACGAACGTCACGCGACCACGAAAACCGGTCACCTGCTCATCGCGACTGTCAAACAGCTCGATCAGCCGCCGAATCGCAGCAATCGGCTCAAACTCGTCCCCATGCACGCCACCAGT
>JAPOLP010001137.1 GCA_029977045.1 Planctomycetota bacterium | reverse complement strand
GTGGTGGGCGGTCGAGCAGTTCAAGAGCGAGGACGTGCTGTTCCGCGAGGCTGAGCAGTTCGATCTCAAGGGGTGGCTCCGTTACCTGCTGCGGGAGAAGGAGCCGACGCCGACGTCAGGAGAAGCGGCGGCCTGCTTCATCCTCATGATGATGCTGCAGTTTCTGTCGATCCGGTTTCTCGGCGGCTTCGTCACGGGAGTCACCGAGGAGAATCTCGGCACGAAAGTGATGCAGCTTGCTGTGATCTCGCAGCTCGCGCTGATGCTCGCCCCGGCGGTGATCATGGCGCTGATGCTGACGTCGAGCGTGCGGAAGACGCTGAAGCTGACGCTGCCCCCTGCGAAGATTCTTGGGATGGCCATCGCACTTCCACTCGTCCTGCACCCGCTGGCGATCGAGGTACTGTCGAGCCTCAGCCACTTCTTCCCCGACCTGCCCGAGAGTGCGAAAGTTGCATTCGCCGCGATGGCGGATACCGATCTTCCGCTGTTTGTCGTGATTGCGGTCTTTGCGTTGACGCCGGCGATCTGCGAGGAAGTCGCGTTTCGCGGTTTCATTCTGACAGGCTTCAGCAAAGGCGGCCGAGTGGCTCCGGCAATTGTTTTGTCGAGTGTGATGTTCGGCATCATCCACATGGTGCCTCAGCAGGTCTTCAATGCGACGCTGCTTGGATTGGTGCTTGGTCTGCTGGCAGTGCGCAGCGGCAGCCTCGTCCCCGGCATTGTGTTTCACCTGATCTTCAACAGTCTGGCCGTGCTACATGGCCAGGCCGGCGCGACCTGGAGCGAGCAGACTCCTGACTGGCTGCAATCGCCAGTCGTGAACTGGTTCGTGACGCTGCAGGAAGGCATGGTCCGCTACAACTTCGCCACATTGGTGGTGGCCGCGATCGTTGCGTTCATCCTGATCCGCCACCTGATCCAGCTGCCGCGAACTGCAAAAACCGTCGTGGGCAGCCCCACGCAGGCGACGCTGACGCCGAACGCAACGGCCTGACGCCAGGGCTCTGCCACAACGTGGCACAATGAATTCGCGATGAAGCTACCCCGGAACCGGGAAGGTCGCGCTCCACAAAAGGCGAACCGGTCAGTATCGTTCGTGTCCCTGCGGGTCGGCTGTCTGCCGGTCCGGGCAGAGGAATCGCCTTGCTGAAGCAGGCGACCGCTCCACAGGCAGCGTCTGTAAGTCTCTGAAATCAGGAGCTTGCTGATGACGGCGGGAGTGCTGGCACGTCCGACTCTGGTACTGAATCGCAACTGGCAGCCAGTCAGTGTGGCGACGGTCTCTCGGACTCTGGTGAAACTGTGGAACGGTACGGCGCGAGTCGTCGACCCGGACGATTACCAGTTGTACGACTGGGCCGACTGGGCTCGGCTGGAGCCGTCGGCGGATGAACCGTTCATCCAGTGCGCAACGTTCCGGCTCAAGGTTCCCGAAGTTATCGCGCTGACACATTACGATCGCCTGCCAAAGCGATCGGTCGCCTTCAGCCGTCGGAACCTGTTCAAGCGGGACAAGTTCACCTGTCAGTACTGCGGCAAGCGGCCGGGCAGCGAGGAGCTGACGATCGACCATGTGACTCCGAAGTCGCGCGGCGGCATCACCAACTGGATGAACTGTGTCGTTGCGTGCGTTGACTGCAATTCACGAAAGGCCGACCGCACACCGCAGCAGGCGCACATGCCGCTGCGCACCGAGCCCGCTCAGCCAAAGTGGAAACCGTTCTACGCATCGCAGGGCGTTCGCATCGACAGTTGGGCGAAGTTTGTCAGCGAGGTCTACTGGAACGTCGAGCTGGAAGACTGATTCTCACTCGGCTCGCTTCGCGTTACTCGCCAACGAACGGTCGAAACACAAGCCCCGGTTCGTCGGAGTTTTCAAGCGGGAAGTCGGACAGCGTTTTTGACCGGTGCAGGTCGCCCTGGATATCGCCGACGATTCCACGAACGGCGGCATCGTCAATTCGCTCGTCGGGGTAGCGTCTCAGGATCAGGCCAAGCAGCAAGGCGGCTTCGGGGATTTCCTCACGTTCTTCCGGTTGTTCTGGAGCGGCGTCCATTT
>JAPOLP010000218.1 GCA_029977045.1 Planctomycetota bacterium | reverse complement strand
TGCAGAACTCGCGCGTCCTGCTGCTGCTCTCGCGGAATTTCTCGCAGTCGGACTGGGCGCAGTACGAGGGAGCGACGTTTCTGTTCCGCGACCCGCAGAACCGCCGCCTGCAGTTCGTCCCGGTGCAGCTCGAACAGTTGGCGAACGAGTCCGTCCCCTTCTCCATCCGCCACTTCGCCCGTATGGAATGGATCGAACGGGGAGCCGCTGAGTTCCAGAAGGTCGTCGAAGCCTGCCGCCGAGGTACCGAGCCCGCCAGTCCGCAGGCAGAGCCTGTCACCGTGCCCCCCGTCTCTCAATCGGTGCCCCCTGAGCCAACGACTGGCTCCCACCCGCCCGCCCCTGCTGAGCTGCGGAAACGCATCTCGCTTGGCCATGCCGATTGGGTCTTGAGCGTGGCGGTGACGCCGGACGGGGCAACGGCCGTCTCTGTCGCCTGGAACTGCGTCGCTCGGCAGTGGCAGTTAAGGGGTGGTGGTCGGGGAAGCGGTGGACCGGCGGAGCCGGTCGCGACGCGCTATACCAACGCGAAAGTCCTCCTCGTCGGCGAAAGCGGCGTCGGCAAGACCGGGCTGGCTCGGTGGATGGCGACGGGGCTGGCTCGGTGGATGGCGACGGGGCTGGCACGCGGCGGGAAATCTGGCTGTGGGACTTCGCCGGGCAGGCGGACTACCGGCTGATCCATCAGCTCTTCATGGACGAAACCTCGCTGGCCGTGCTGGTCTTCAATCCTCAGACCGAGCAACTGTTCGACTCGCTGGGTCGCTGGGACACGGACATCGCCCGTGCCGCTCGCCGCGAGTACCGCAAGCTGCTGGTCGCCGGCCGGATCGACCGAGGCAACCTCCGCGCCAGCCGCGACAACCTGGACAGGTTCCTGGAAACCCGCAACTTCGACGGCTACCTGGAAACCAGCGTCAAAGACGGCACCGGCTGCGCCGAGCTGGTCAACGCGATCTGCAACAGCATCGACTGGGACCGCCTGACCATGACGGTCTCGAACGTCACCTGGGACCGGATGAAGAACGAGATCCTGGCGATCCGCGATGGGCAGCGTAGTGGTGGCTTCCAGCCGCCATCTGAGAGTTCATCCGCTGACAGGGCGGCTGGAAGCCACCACTACGAACCAACCATCCTGATCCGGCTCAGTGAGCTGAATCAGCGGCTGCGGATGACGGCTCCGGAGCTGAGTTACAAGCCCGAGAAACTGGTCGCCGTCGTCGACGCGCTGGCTCGGCCCGGACTGGTCTGGAAGCTTGACTTCGGCGGCTTTGTCCTGCTGCATCCCGATCGGATCAACAGCTATGCCGGTGCCGTCGCCAGGGAACTCCGCAACCGCCCGGACCAGCTCGGCGCGATGGCCGAAGACCGGCTGACCAGCGGCGACTTCGAGATGGCCGGCGTCCAGCGAGTCAGCTCGGAAGATGAAGCCGTCCTGCTGCAGGCGATGCACCAGACGTTCGTCGATCGCGGGCTGGCTCTGCGGCAGAAAACCAGCGACGGCACACAGCTCGTCTTCCCGGCGTACTTCGGCGTCCAGCGTCCCGAAGAACCAGACTCGCCGCCGCTGTTCGCCACGTACGAATTCTCCGGCTTTCTTGATGACGTCTACGCCACGCTGGTCGTGCGGCTGTACTACGCTCCGGGGTTAGAGATGGACAAGCTGTGGCGGGACTACGCTCAATTCCACAGCGAAACCGGCAGGCGGCTGTGCATCGAGCTGACACGCGGTCGCGAAGGCCGCGGCTCGCTGAAGCTGCACTGCGAAGCCAGCACTGCCGACGACACTCGCGTCCTCTTCAGCCGCTACGTCCACGAGCACCTGGCCGGGAAAGCCCACGACGTCGAACGCTCGCGCCACTACGCCTGCCCGACGTGCGGCAAGCCGTTCCTCGACGACGACGAAGTCCGCGAGGCCGTGTCCGAAGACGGCGAGGACGCCTTCGTCTTCTGCAGCGGCCGCAAATGCCGCGAGAAGATCCCGCTGTGGGACGCGATCGAGCAGAAGTTCGCCTCGGACGAATTCCGCGAAAAGGTCCGCCGCCTGCACGAGGCCTCGAAGCAGGCGATCGACAACGAAAGCCGCGAGCTGATCCTGATCGGCCACGCCTTCTCGATCGCCGGAGAAGCCGGCCAGATTTTCCGCCCGGTCGCGAACTCAGACTGGGGCATCGACGGCGAGATCGAGTTCAAGGACTACGCCGGCAACGCGAGCGGCAAGCGGGTTTATCTGCAGCTCAAACATGGTGACTCGTACCTGACGCCCCGCAAACGCGACCGTGTCGAAGTCTTCCGCATTACGAATCCGCGCTGGGCCAAATACTGGATCGCTCACGAGTACCCTGTGATGCTGGTGGTCCGAACGTCGGACGGTCGCATTCGTTGGATCAACGCGACCGAGGAACTGCAAAAGCTGAAGGACTCAGGACACTGGCCAGCGACGCACCTGCCGTTCGGCTTCGAGGATTTCAATCCCTACAACCTCCTGCAAATTCGCCGCCGACTACTCGGTCCGCCGCCGTTGCCGGTAGAGTGACGGAAGCCAATTGAGTTGCAGATCTCACCACAGAGACGCGAAGGTCACAGAGTAAGCACACTGAATCCAAACCTCTGTGATCTCAGTGCCTCTGTGGTGAATTCATCAAGAGAAGGTTCCTTCAATGTCTGATCAAGCGCTCGCAAATCAGGTCGTCTGGATTACTGGCTCTTCTCGGGGCCTTGGTCGCGAGATGGCGTTTGAGATTGCTCGTCAGGGTGGGCGGGTTGCGGTGCATGGCACGCGGCCGAACAGTCCGAGCACGTTTGACGAAGGCTCGACGCTCGACGACCTGGCGGCGGAGATCACTCGCGAGACTGGTTCGGAGTGCTGTGCCGTGTTCGCGGATGTGACGCAGGAAGCTGAAGTTCAACGGGCGGCGGCAGAGGTCGAGCAGAAGCTCGGGCCGATTGACACGCTGGTCTGCTGTGCCGGCGGAGATATCGGCGCTGGCGGAACGGCGGTCGGCAAAGGCGGGCGACCGGAGGAAGACGACTGCCTCAACATCGCACTCGACGACCTGCAGAGCGTCATGGACCGCAACCTGCTGGGCACGATCCTCGCCTGCCGGGCGGTTGCTCCGGGGATGATGGAGCGTCGGGCAGGACGCATCATCACGATCGGCAGTATCGCAGGCTGCTACGGGCGCCCGACCGGATCGATTTACGCCGTCGCCAAAGCCGCCGTTCACGAATACACGCGGTGCCTGGCCGAGCAGCTCAAACCGTTCAACATTCCCGTCAACTGCGTCGCTCCAGGCGGAACGGTCACCGAACGCTTCCTGCGGATTCACGAAGTCAACGACGATCGTCTTGTCACCGAAGGCACGCTGGACCGCTATGGCCGCCCGCACGAAGTCGCGACCGTCGTCGCATTTCTCTGTTCACCGGGAGCCGGCTTTATCAGCGGGCAGGTGATTCGAGTCGATGGCGGCGGACAGACGTTTCCCTGCTGAAACGCCAAAAAAGCCGCCGTTCAACAAGACGTCAAACGGCGGCTTTCCCCTGTCTGCTATCTGATTCGACCGCTACCGCGAACTGACTGGCTCGCGAGTGTCTTCGCTGCGAACGAGGCCTCGCAGATCGGCCACCATTTCGGCAATCTGTCGGACTGAGTCGACGCTGCTCTGTACCTGGTCGGCGGTGTACTTCGAATTTCGTGAGACACTGTCAACCTGGTCGCTCATGCTGCGACCGGCGGCGGCGACTTCGCCAATGCTGTGACTCATTTCAGTCGTCGTCGCACTCTGCTCCTCGACCGCACCGGCAATCGCCTGCTGCGCTTCCGCAACCTGAATGATGATCCCACGAATCCGCTGAACGGCTTCCGCTGCCGAATCACTGTCCTGCTGAATCGCCGAGATTGCGTCCGTGATCTGGCTGGTCGAAGCACTGGTCTCGTTGGCCAGTTCCTTGACCTCGTTCGCGACGACGGCAAAGCCCTTGCCGGCTTCGCCCGCCCGAGCGGCTTCGATGGTCGCGTTCAGGGCCAGTAGATTTGTCTGTTGCGAAAGCGAATTAATTACGTCGATGACGGCACCAATCGACGCGCTGCTGCGTCCCAGCCGCTCAATGGCTTCGCTGACCGCTTCGACTTCGTGAACCGCGTTGTCAGCGATGCCCGCTGCGTTGCTGGCATTGTTGGCGATCTCGCGAATGCTCTCACCGAGTTGTTCGGACGCGGTCGAGAGCGAGTCGACGTTTGCCGATACCTGAGTCACAGCGGACGACATCGCCAGCGATTCGTTCGACGTTGATTGGGCTGAGTCTTCGAGTTCGCGACTGTTGTCCCGCAGGTTGCGTGTCGCACCGCCGATCTTCTCCGCTGACGCGCTGATCTGACGAGTCACCGTACGAACGACCAGAACCGTAATCACACCGGCACCGACGATCCCCAGCACTGCCAGCATTCCGTTCTGCCAGGTTCCCGCTGCAACTGCCGCATCGACTTCGTCCAGAGAGTGCGTGATCTTGAAGGCACCGTGCATCTCGCCGGACTTCCAGTTCTCCATGCGGAAGCCGGTGATGTCAGTTCCGTCCGCCTTGCCCCAGAGTTCCTGAGACGTTTTCGGGTCGCCGTGACAGATCAGGCAGCCTTCGGCCAGCATCACCGGGCGGTAGTAGTGGACCGAGTTCGACGCTTCGTCGATCGCGAAGTACTCAGACTCCTTCGACTCGCGAAGATAGCGGAGCGCCTCGGCTTCGTCGGTCGTTGCTCTGTTCTCCGAGTTGCGGGGATTCAGCGTTGGAACGCGGAACTGATAACCGCCTTCCTCTGCGTTCTCCAGCGCCGTCTTCCACGCCGACACAACTGGCACGCTGGCCAGAGCGGTTTCGACTTCGCCCGCCTCCATCCACTCCTTCACTCGGTGATGAGTGACGATTCCGGCGTCCCAGTCCTTCTGCTTCTGCTTCCGCGTCGATTCGACTGTCAGGCAAATCGCGCGGGCCTTATCAACAGCAGCATCCACCGCCTGTTGTCGTGTCGTTCTGGCGTTGCTCCAGAGCAGCCCGCCAATGATCACGCCTGGCAGCACGACTCCCACGCTGAAGACACGGGCCTGCAGCGACATTCGATTAAACAGTTTGACGACCTTCATTGAGCGACTCCGCTGACATTGCTGCTCGGACATAGAGCATGCATGTCAAACCCTAGATTCAATTTCTGACGGAAACCCGGCAATCAGAACGTAACGGGGAGATTTCCCAGCGTGCACTTTGTGTGCATCAAACGTGCTCCGTGCAGCCTCAGCACAGCCGCTCAATAAAGCCGTCAGATAGCAAGGCAAACGCCTCAGATCGCCAATCAACGTACCACCGGTCGCCGCCCAACCACCTTTAAGCTGGGCAACCTGAGGCCACATTTCCGATCCCTGCGTCTTTCAGCATTGCCCGGACGATGCGAGACAATCGAGCTGGACTGTCGCGAAGCAGGCCAGACAGCCCTCATCACCGTCACTCGCGGGTATGTGGTCGCCGATCTAATCCCTGAAATCGGACTGCGCTGATACGCGGCAAGCCAAGGCGTCGCCCTGCTGCCGTCCGGTCTTCCATTGAAACACCCGCCGAGCTGGCTGCCTGCTCCAGCCTGCCCGGATCACTGATGCATGGATTGCCAACGGAGATCACAATGCGACTGAGGACCTGGAAATCTCTCGTCACTGGAGCCCTGGCCGTGCTGGCTGGACTCTCGACTTTCTCTGCTCAGCAGGCCGACGCTCAGGTCGTGCCGGGCTCGGGCTACAAGATCAGCGAAGTCGGCGACGACTTTGAGGACGAAAGCTGGGGCTACACCCCGAACTGGCCCAAGGCATCGCAGAACCTCGACGGACAGACGCGTCCCGAACTGGGCGAGTCCACGAATGGCCGCTGGTACGAGAGCGGCTATCGCGGCCAGCCCGACGTTATCAAACGGGTCGCGACTCCAGCAGGTGGACTGCCGGGCAGCAACGGCGCGCTGCTGCTACGATCGAAGTTCACCGGCATCCCGGACATGATCACCCACAAGCAGCAGCAGGACGACTTCCTGGCGAACGTCAACGGCATCACCGGCGCGATCGGCGTGCAGTATTCGCCGAGCGTCGTGACCCGCATCTTTCTGCCGCCGTGGGATCAGTGGGAACAGCGAACGGGTGCGTCGTTCGGGTTCCGTGCAGACCTTGAAGGCCTGATGGTCAAGAAGGAAGAACGCCGCGGCCTGTTCGGCATCCGACTGAAGGAAGAAAAGAAGGTCGACGCTTACTGGCCAGGCTTCTTCATTCAGTACAACTGCAAGAAGGACCCGCAGAACCAGGAAGACTCGGCTCTGATTCTGATCCGCTCCGACGATCAGGGACGCGACCTGTTCGGTCCTTACATCACGCAGACCGGATGGTGGACGCTGGGCATGAGTTTCACTCCCGATGGGCGCGTGCACTACTACGCAAGCCCCGGCGTCGATCCGCTGACACAGGCTGACTACATCACCACCACGAAGCCGTATAACGCGCAGGCTCAGCGACTGGTCACGTTCTTCTACAACGTCGTCTCGCAGGATGACGGCAAGACCTGGTCAACACCGTGGATCGTCGACGACCCGGAAGTCTATGTCCTGCGTCGCTGGTGGCGTTAAACAGCCAACGGCCTCTCTGGGACATCCAACCAGACGGCAGATACCTGACCTGCTTAAAACTCCCGCCAGCAGTCGCCCCGCCGACCGCTGGCGGGAGTTTCCTTTTCGCAGATTCTTTCGCAGCGAAATTCCCAGAATTCCTGTTCGACATGTGCTGCAAGACAGGTTTCGGCAACCACTGCCTGCTCTGCAGCAGCGTTTCTTCTCCCGAGGCGACACCAGTCACCAGGACGACTCTGGAAACCAGCACACACTCTGGATGGCGTTCCGAAAGTGCCCGTCTCTTTGCGACGTCACATGCGGCTCGATCTGACAGCGATCGCCGCGTCGCCTGAATCTCCTAGAGAATCGGACGATCCTGCCGACGTCGAACCGCGAATGAGCGTGAGTACGCCAGCGGACACTCAAACGTTGTCCCCTCGCACCGATCTTCGGTAGCCTGATCTACTTGAAACGCAGGACGCTCCCTCAGTGTCATCGCGGTTCAGCCTCAGCATCCCCTGCTGAATCCGGCTCATCCCCTTATCTCCAACTCAAACGTCCTCAGGCCACGCTACGCGTGCGCATGAATCGTTTGTCCTTCCGCTGCGACTCCCCATGCTTCAATCACAACTTCATTTCATACGGATCGGGATCGCTCTTGTGATCCTGTCTGTTGCGATTCGTCCTGGTACTGCACAGGACGAATCGTCGACGACACCTGACTCTCCACAGGCCGCCGCGCCGCCATCACCAGAAACTTCTAATGGGGCACTGCATTTCGCGTTTGACCGCACTCCGTGGCGGGACGTGATTACATGGCTGGCCGAGTCTTCCGATCTGGATCTCCATGTTACGGACCTGCCGAGCGGCAGCTTCAGCTATTCAGACAACAGCGGGTTCACGCCGCAGCAGGCACTGGACCGCGTGAATCTCTTTCTGCTGCCGCAGGGCTTCACACTCGTTCGCAGTGGCCAGCTGCTGTCGGTCATCGACCTCAGCGATCCGCGAAGCGTGCAGCAACTCAATTCTCTGGCCCGGCCTGTAACCGTCAAACAACTCGACGAACTTGAGAATCACGAAGTTGCAAAGTGCTTCTTTTCGCTGACGGAACTTCAGCCGGAAGAAGCCATCGAAGAACTGTCCGCTCTGAATCTGATGACAGCGCCTTCCGTTTTCCCTCGCACGAATCAGCTTCTCGTGACGGACACCGCAGGCAAGCTGAAAACGGTCAAAGCGATTCTCGACGCATTCGAGCCGCACGCTCTGGCGAATGGCACGGTCGTCAAGACCTTCCTGCTGGAGCACGTTGACGCCGAGGAAATCCTCACTGTCGCTCGACCGCACCTGGGCCTGGCAACAGGCGAGATGATCGGCATCGACGTCAGCGTCTCGGCCGACCCGCAGGGCAAGAGCATCTTCGTGACCGGCATCCAGGACAAAGTCAAAATGCTCGAAGGCCTGATCACGGAAATCGATCAGCCGGAGAAGAGCCTGCGTCCAGAGTCAGGAACAGCTGAACTGAGATCGCATCCGGTGCTCGGTGGCGACGTCTAGACAGTCTACAACGTCCTGCAGACACTGCTCGCGACGGAGAAGCGACCAATCCGTCTGTAAGTCGACGAAACTGCTGGCAGCATCGTTGCTCTGGCAACTCCCGACATTCAGGACGAGATCGCCGAG
>JAPOLP010001192.1 GCA_029977045.1 Planctomycetota bacterium | reverse complement strand
GTCCGCCAGAATCCGCACCTGTCGCGGATCACCACCGTCGAGTTCAGTCTCTTCGACCTTGATGACCGCGTCCGCTCCTTCCGGCAGCGGAGCCCCGGTCATGATCCGAGTCGCCTCGCCGGACGCGACCATCCTCTGCGGCACGACTCCGGCGGTCACTTCTTCGATCACTTCCAGCCGGGTTCCACCTGACCGAATGTCAGACGCCACGACGGCGTAACCGTCCATCAACGCTTTGTCGAACGGCGGCGAGTCCATGTCAGATTGCACGTCCGCAGCCAGCACGTGCCCCATTGCGTCGCCAAGCGGCAACACAATGGATGGAAGGGCCTGGGTTTCAGCGAGAATCTGAGAAAGTGCTTCAGCGACTGACAGCATGGGAACGTCTCGGAGTTCGTCGGCGTTGATCTGATCAATTCAGGTTGGCCAGTCCGCATGGTAGGCGTCTCCCGAAGCCAGGTCATGCGCACGCGCATCCGAGCCGCCCAGCGGTCACTGTCCTCTCGAACACGGAGTTGTCCCCGCCAGCCTCTACTTCCCACTGAGCTGGGTGATGACAGCCTCGACCGATTCGAGCTGTTTTTCGAGGTTGGCCAGAGTTTCGCGGACGTCGGCGACAACGTTCGCCGGGGCGTTGTTGACGAACTTTTCGTTCGACAGCTTGGCCGAGTGGCCTTTGATGAAGCCTCGCAGTTTGTCGGCCTCTTTCTGCTGGCGATCGAGTTCCGCCTCGACGTCGATCAGGCCTTCCAGCGGGACGTAGCCGTCGGCGTCGTTCAGGCTGAAGCTGGCGGAAGCGTTCGGGCGAGTGACCTCGGCACCGGCGGCTGCGAGGATCGCTTTCGACAGATTGTCGAACTGGTCGGCGCAGCCTCGGAGTTCGTCGGCGACGTCGGTCTCGCACTTCAGGTGCAGTTGCAGCGGCTGGCTGGGAGCGATCTTGTAGACGGCTCGGATGTTGCGCACCGCGATGACTGTTTCCTGCAGACGCGAGAAGCGGCCTTCGAGCGCGTCGTCCTGCAGCGATTCCGGCAGTTCCGGCCAGGCGGCGATCATGACGGACTCGGCGGCCGCCTCCGGAGTGAACAGGCCACGCTGCGGTGCGATCTCCTGCAGACGCTGCCAGAGTTCCTCGCAGATAAACGGCGTAAACGGCTGCAGCAGGCGGATCAGGTTGTCGAGCACCGCGACCAGAACGCGCTGTGCCGTCGCTTTCTCGTCGCCCTCGCCGCGCAGTCGCGGCTTGATCATTTCGAGGTACCAGTCACAGAACTCGTTCCATGTGAAGTCGCGGATCGCCTGCGTGGCCTTGTCGAACTGGTAGCGGCCCAGCAGCGTTGTGACTTCGTTCGCGACGTGCGTCAGGCGGCTGAGTACCCAGCGGTCTTCGAGCTGCAGGTCGGCCTCAGTGAACTCGCCCGGCGTGTAGCCTTCGAGATTCAGCATCGCGAAGCGGGCGGCGTTCCAGAACTTGTTGCAGAAGTTGCGACCGTACTCGAACCGCTCGCTGACCATGCGGGCCGCGGGCTGCGACGGGTCGAGGTCGTAC
>JAPOLP010000167.1 GCA_029977045.1 Planctomycetota bacterium | reverse complement strand
CCAGACTGATAGTGGCCGCCTCGTGTTTTGATCCAGTCGTCGTCGTAGACTCGCTGACCCTGTTAGCCAAGTACTCCGTTGATCTCTGTTGGGGTCATTCCGGATTCGACGCAGTTTCTCATCAGCCACTGGAGGTCGGCTGGCGAACGGGTTTCCTGATAGTTGCTGCGATGAGTCTCCTCCTCGCGCTGTCTGGATTCCGAATCAAAAAGCGAGGCGAAGCTGCCGGCACCTGTGATCGATGTGCAGCCGCATGCGGATATAGCGACGGCGGTCAGTGGCAGGGAGAGTAAGCAGATTTTGACCACACTGGCATCCTTTCGCAGTGTGCGGCGATGGTGAGAGCACGATCGGGCGATGCTAAACGAAAGTGTCGAAGGTCACACAGAGCAGTTCGAGCCTCTGAACAGTTGATCGAGGGCGGTTGATTCAAGACCTGCGTTTCGTATCGATTGGGCGCATGGTCGCGGCTCTGAGGGTCCTGCGAGGGGGCTCTGGTTAAGGATGTGATTCGTAGTCGGGTCTGGCAGGAACGCGTTGAATCACCGGCGGTGCCATTGTTAGAGTCGTCGACCGCGCTATCAGTCCAGCAGGAGTGCCTTTCATGAACCGTCCCGGTTTGATCTGTGCTGCGATCGCTTTGAGTATCTCTTTTGCCTTGCCAGTTGCTGCTCAGCAGAAAAGCACTGCAGCGGGTGGTTTTGAGTTTGTGGCGAAGCCGTATGCCAGCGGGGAAGAACGTCAGGCACAGCCCGATCTCTGGATCCACGAGATTCGCTTCAAATCGATGCGAATGATCGAGACGGAAGTCACCGATCCAAGGACCGGGACGAAGCGCCGCGAGCTGTTCTACTATCTCGTTTATAACGCTGTGAACCGTGAGATCGAGAGCCGCTCGGACGATACTGACACGGTACCAGTCAACCCGTACGACAAGGATCCGGTCCCGAATCTGCTGGTGCCGAAGCTGACTCTCGTAAGCTCTGATAACGGCGTTCGCCGCGTCGTCGAGGATTCAGTCGTGCCGGAAGTTCAGGCTGCGATTGAGCGTCGTGAAGGGCTCAAACTCTTGAACTCAGTTCAGGCCGTGCGTCGTGTGACGGACGTTATGGCTGCCGACGACGAGGCGAAGGGTTTCAACGGCGTGGCGATCTTTCGGGGCGTCAATCCAAAGACTGACTTCTTCAACCTGTTTCTGAGCGGATTCTCGAATGGCTATAAGCTGGTTAAGGGACCAGTGACCTATGACGAACTGAAGCAGCTTGCCGAATCGAAGCAGCTGATGGTCAACGACCAGGTGTGGGATGGAACGGCTGCTGGCGACTGGCGGGCAGCTGCTCAGGTTGGCGACCTGTTCGACAAGAATGAAGTGCCGCCACCGAACGCCGGAATCAGTCAGTGGTTTTACACTCAGGCACCGGACCGAGCGGGAGATGGCGTGACGACCTGGCGAAAAACGCTGATTCAGAAGTACTGGCGACCGGGTGACGAATTCAGGCAGAACGAACGCGAGATTCGTGCTCAGGAAGAGCCCCGCTGGATCTATCGACCAGATGATGAGTCTCCTGCTGCTCCAGGCCACGTTGAAACAGCTGGTCGCTGAATTCACACGCTCGATCAATTCGTGAGGCGGGGCACATTCAGTGATGATGGCCGGCGTGGTCGTGTTCTGAGTGGTCGTCGCTGTGGTCTGCAGAGTTCTCCGACGAACTGGCGTGGCCATCGTGAGCCGAGTGCGAGTGGCCCGGTAGAAGTTCAATGCCGACCGCCAGTGCGGAGCCGAGCAGTAGAGCCAGCGACAGCTTGAGTTTGTCGTGCGAATGGCTGAGCGCTTCCGGGATCAGGTCGGTCAGTGAGATGCAGAGGAATGCTCCCGCTGAGAATGCGAGCGCGCATCCGACGATCAGATTCTGGCTTTCGCTGTGTGCGCTGCCGAACCAGAACAGCAGCACGCCTAGAGGACAGACGGTCGCGAAGGCCAGGTTCATCAGCAGTTGGCTGCGATGTGGCCAGCCACCGGCTCGCATCACTGACGTGATTGACATCGCGTCGACGGGTTTATGCAGCACGACAGCCAGAAACGTGCCGAGCCCGAACAGCGAAAACGCACCGTGGCTGTGTCCCGCATCGGCAGCGACGCTTGCTCCAAGGGCTATTCCGTCAAAGAGCGTGTGGATGGCCAGACCCGCGAAAAGTCCGACGCCGCTCATCCGATGTTTCGTGCCTGCGGCTTCACCGGAATTCGCAAGCGGCGATGAGCATGGTCCGTCGTCGTGATCATGGTCATGCTCGTGCTGGTGGACGGTCACGATGTTGCACTCGTGTGGCTCGTTGCCGCCGCCATGATGGTGGACGTGCGAAAATCTCAGCAGAAACAGCATCAGCAGCACGCCGACCAGCAACGAACCGGACAGCCAGCGGGTGTTTCCAAGGTGCTCAGCCGCGTGCGGTAACAGATGGAGCAGAGCGACGCCGAGCATCATGCCGGCCACGAGACTCATGACAACCTGCATCTGAAGGTGCGAGAGTCGCAGGCGTGTCGGCAGCCACCCACCGGCCAGGGAAACGCAGGTGATAGCGAGACAATACGCAACAAGAAGAGATGTGGGAGACATGTCTGGGAGGCGGTTGGGGGGTGATGTTTCGGTTTTGCAAGAGATTAGCAAAAGCAGGGGTGTCGCACGAGAGACGCGGAGTGTTCAGGCTGGCTCAATTCTGACGCGCAACAAACAGAGTTCGTTTATTGGTTCGCTGATTTTCTCCAATCACCGGTAAGGTTTGCATTCGCAAGGGAAATGCAAATACTCTCGGCGAATCGTTTGCTGGCCTCGTCAAACATTTGCTGAGATCGAACATGGAGCCGTCACAGGCAGCTTCGCTGGCGGAAGTTAAAGATCGAATTCGTGGGGCAGGGTTGCGAAGCACGGCAGCACGGATCGCCGTAATCCAGCACCTCGAGTCGGTTGCGATTCCCCAGAGTCATGCCGAAGTGGCTGCCGCTCTGGAGAGTTTCGGCTTCGACCAGTCGACGATCTATCGGTGTCTGACGGAGTTGTCGGATGCCGGGTTACTCTCGCGGCTCGATCTTGGCGATTCGATTCGCCGCTTTGAACTTCTTCCAGCCGGAGCCGGGACGGCGATCGAGCGGCACCCGCATTTCATGTGTGTCGACTGCGGCTCGATTGTGTGTCTCGACGAGTTCACGTTTCGCCTGACGCCCAAGCAGGCCGGGTCTGCACCGCCTGGAGAAATCGCCGAAGTTCTGCTCAAGGGACGTTGTCTCGGTTGTGCAGCAGCAGTGGGCGGGGCCGAATCCTGATCAGTTGCCCGACGGGTTGCGGTGCAGAGTCAGGTCGACCGGCTGCGTTTCA
This sequence comes from Planctomycetota bacterium, assembly GCA_029977045.1. Taxonomy (GTDB): domain Bacteria; phylum Planctomycetota; class Planctomycetia; order Planctomycetales; family Planctomycetaceae; genus JAPOLP01. Next base: position 6,008 of record JAPOLP010000167.1, on the reverse strand, counting down.
TCCAGCAGGACCTGCATCTTGACGCGAGGATACAGCTCCTGCAGTGTGTCGAGACGTTGACGTTGCGTGGCGAGTTGCCGTGCCTCAGCGTAACTCAGTGCAAGAGTTGTCGCGGTCGTTTCAAGCTGATCGACGAGGCGGTTGAAACTGTCTGCTTCAGCCTGAGCGAGATCGGTTGTCTTCTGCCGATAGCTTTCCGCCTGGTCGAGAAGCTGGCGGCTGCTGGCGCCGGCGTCGGCGAGTTGCTGCTCCGCATAGGCGCTCGCCCGGTTGATGTAGGTTTCTCTGTCGGCGCGGGCGTTCATGACGTCGACGAAGTGGGATTTCACTCGCACTGGTGGCGCAACTCCGGCGATCGTTACGTCTTCGATCGTCACGCCCAGCCGGCTTGTGTCCGACAGAGTCGCCAGCCGATCAAACACGGCACCGCAGATTTCGGAATGTCCGAGCGTATGGACGAAGTCGACACCGCTTTGAAGGACAACGTCGGACAGTGCGGCTTCAGCAAGTAACTGCAGACGTCGTTCGACGTCGCCTGCCGAGTACAGCCAGTCCTCAACCGCTTCGACTGACACCCGGTACTGGATGTTGAGCTGGACCTGCAGGATGTTGCGGTCTCCGGTGAGGAACTGCGACTTCCCGGTCGGTTCCATCAGTCGCAGCAGGTCAGTCTGTTCGGACGTTACAGCTTCCGCTGGCCCAACTGGAACCGTACGGACTTCTCCGAGTCGCACGCGGTCGATAGTTGAGCACGGCCAGGGCAGGTGCCAGTAGACGCCATTGCTTCTCAACCTGACGTTTCCGTCTTCGTTGCGTTCCGCGCGGCCAAAGATGCGCACGACACCGGATTCGTCGCCACGCACGACGAAGAACCCCGTCGCCAGCCAGCAGCCGATGGCCAGGCAGAGCATCACGAGCAGCCAGCGACTGGATGGTCCGGTGTTGAGTTGTGTCGTCCGGGCCGCGTCGCCATTCGATCGGGCATTGTCAGGAGCTGTCATCAACGCTGCTCCTGTTTCGGGGCGTTTGCTTTGTCCTCCGAAGGTTCGCTCCGGAGTTCTTCAGCTGGCCTTGCCTTCTGATCGCGATCTTCAGAAGTGCGCGGTGGTTCTGCTTCATCTGCGACGAGATTCTTTAACAGGCTGCTCGACGTCGACAGGACGAGTGTTGTTTTTTCGTTGAGGATGTCTCGATAGGCGTCGAGTGTCCGCATCGTGCGATAGAACTCGGGGTCGCGGGAGTGTGCTGCGTTCAGGATGGCGAGTGCCTCGGCCTCAGCTTCGCCTCGAATTCGCTCTGCTTCAGCATCGGCCTTCGACATGATCTCAGCGTACTGCCGGTCCGCCTGGCTACGAATAACGGTGTTCTGGGCGAGACCTGCGCTGCGGTACGCGTCGGCAATCTTCTGTCGCTCGCTTTTCATGCGCTCGAAGACGGCCTGCTGGTTGCCGAGTGGGAAATTGATCCGCTTGATTCGGACGTCAACGATTTCGATGCCAAGGCGGTCGGTAACAGACTGCTCCTCGTCGCTGCGTTGTCGCACATCAGCAAGCAGGTCGCGGGCGAGTGATGCCAGCGAGACGTCGGTGATCGCCTGAGACTCGGAATCGGTCACGGCCATCAGGTCCGAGAGTTCGACTTGAGCGAGGCGGGAAGCGATCGCCGATCGGACTCGGGTTTCCAGGCGGGCCTGAGCAGTTGCCGAGCTTCCAAGGCTGCGAAAGAAACGAACCGCCGGACGGGTATCGATTGTGTCGGAGGCTGGAGACTCGGCGATTCTCCAGCAGACGTAGGCGTCAACGGTGACGTTCTTGCGGTCGCGAGTGAAAACTTCGCGGCCGGGAGGGTCAAACAGCAGGATGCGACGGTCGAAACGCCGAGTTGTGCCGATGGGCCAGGGGAGTTTGAAGTTCAAACCCCGCTGGTCGGGCTGATCGAGGACCGCCGTGATCGTGCCGAGACGCTCAACGACGACGACCTCGGACTCGTCAACAAACAGGACGCACGTTGTGAGCCAGGCAAGCGCGAGTATGCCTGCGAGGCCGGCCATTGCGGATCGGCGTCCTTGCGGCGTTGTCGGCGTCGATGGGGTGTCAGGAGACGAGCCTGGGGCAGTTGTTGAGTTATTCATCGTGAGTGGCCTCCCCGTCGGGCGTGAGGCTGAGTGGAGTTGGTTGCCGTTGGTCGGGTTGAGCAGCGTCGTCTGCAGTGCGGCCAGGCTGGTTAAAGACGCCTGGGTCTGGTTGCGAGAACTGAGGAAGAAAGCCGGAGCCAAATTCCGCAGGATAGAGCAGCAGCAGGTTGCGTCGTCCTTTGAGTTTCGGATCGAGGATTGTTAGCGGTCGATTCTTTAACGCAGCGGTGACGGCGTCGAAGAACAGGGTTTGCTCGGTGAGTTGCTGGTGTCGGCTGTGCTGCGATTGCAGACTGTCGAACCGCTTCGCGGCGGCTTCAGCCTGGAGAAGGCGGGATGTCTGTTTCTGACGAGCTGCGTGCAGGCGAGCGGCGGCTTCTCCGGATAGCAGCATCGTGGCGTCGTCCGATTCCGCGATGAGTTGTCGCCAGGCGTCGTCATCGAGATGCCAGTTAGAGACTGCTGCGGTTTCATCATTCGACAGAGGCTGGCGAGTGGTTGTCTCGCCGTCGGCTGAGGTGGTTTTCGCGAGCTGCCGAATGGCTGACTCACCAGCTGCACTCAGGAGTGTTTTTGCATAGTAGGCCTCGGCCTCGTTGACAAACTGCTCTTTCAGTTCCAACGCGTCCGCGACCCGACGATACGCCGTGACTACCTGTCGCGGCGGGTGAACGTCAAGCAGGCTGACACCGGTGATCTCGACGCCGAGCCCCAGAGTGTTTGCCGTGTTGACGAGTTCCTGGTGGACTGACTCTTCAACGGTTTCCCTCGATCCGGTCAGGATTTCGTCGAGCGAAATGCGGGAGACCACTTCGCGAAACGAGCTTTCCGCGGACGATCGCAGAAGTTGTTCCGGAGCATCCGCCGAGAAGACAAAGTTCTGCAGCGATGAAATTCGGAAGCGAACCTCGGCCGTCAGTTCGACCGGTACTTCGTCGCCAGTCAGGACGAGTGACTCGTCGCCAGCCTCGCGCGAGTGTGACGAGTGCTCACTGGTCCATTCGATGATCCCAGGCTGTGGTTCGGAAGTAACTACCGGCGATTCTGAGCCTTCGTTTTCAGCAACGCTTTCAGTAGCAACTTCGCGAAAGCCAATCGGGATCGAACGAACCAGGCCGACGCGTTCGATACGCAACTGCTCAAAAGGGACGGGCCAGCGCCAGTGCAGCCCCGGTTTCAGAGTTTCGTGGTAACGGCCAAAGCGAGTAACCACGGCTGCCTGGTCAGACGAGAGGAGACAGACTCCGGAGACGAACCAGTAGAACGCGGCGGCAGCCAGGGTTAGACGCAGGGCGAGTTTCAGATTCGACAGCAGTCGGAAGATCAACCGTCCCGGTGCGAGAGTTTCGACACACCAGTCAGCAGTCTGTGTCAGTCGGTGACGGAAACGGCCCAGGCGGGATTCGTGCGAGCGTTCAAACCACAGCAGCCGGAGCGAGTTCAGCATCACGGCCAGCGATGCAATTTCATGGAAGATTGCCGCAGCGGCAGGAGAAAGAACGCCGGTCGCACCGAGAACCATGCCGGCACCGTTCAGCCCGAAAGCGAACAGGTAGATGCTTTGCCGGATCGTGCGGATGAGTTGCCGGGAAAGTCTCAGCAGACCGGGAAGAGGCCGCAACGGGTCGCCCATCAGGACCAGATCACCGGCTTCCGCGGCGATGTCACTGCCAACTCCACCCAAAGCCACACCGACGTGGGCCGTCGCAAGTGACGGAGCATCGTTCACTCCGTCACCAATCATCATGACGTGGTGGCCGCTCGCCTGTTCCTGCTCGATCCAGGCAGCTTTGTCGGCGGGAAGCAGCGCTGCAGAAATCGAATTGACTGTTCCGAGGTGTGCGGCGAGTTGCCGAGCGGGAGCTTCGCGGTCGCCTGTGAGGATCGAGATACTTCCGATGCCTTCGTACCGCAGTTCGCGAATGACTCCTGCTGCCGAATCACGGACAGTGTCGCGAACTCCGAGGACGCCGATCAGCTGGCCGCTCAGTGCCACGATGATTGACGTTTCGCCAGCATCGTCGAGGCGGTTGAGGGTTTCGTCGAGCTTCTCGGGCAGCGAGATACTCAGACGCTCGAAGAGGCTGCGGTTGCCGACGACGAGTTTCAGGCGAGCGGCAGTTTTCTGCGACATCTGATCCGTCGGGAGCGGCGCTGTTGAACTGAGAGTTTGTGCCCAGCTGCCCAGTTCCGCTGCTGGAATCTGAGCTGTGATTCCGCCGCCGGGATGAGACTCGAAGTCGTACAGGCCAGGCAGAATGCAGCCACGTTCTTCGGCGGCGCGGCAGATAGCTCGGGCAATCGGGTGCTCGCTACGGCGTTCCGCGATGGCGGCGGTCCGAAGAAGTTCGGTTTCGTCGATGCCGGCTTCCGGCAGAATCGTTCCGAGTGCGAGTTCGCCTCGCGACAGCGTTCCTGTTTTGTCGAACGCTACGCTGTCGACCGAAGCGAGTCTTTCGAGTGCTTCCGTGCCTTTGACGACGACTCCGGAGCGAGCGAGCCAGGCCATCGCTGCCATCACGGCGCTCGGCGTTGCGAGGATCAGCGGACACGGACAGGCGACGACCAGAACGCTCAGGGCCGGAAGAAAGCCGTCTCGCCATTCGCCAGTGGTGAGACGCCAGCCGATCAGCGTGCAGACCGCGACGCCGAGAACGACTGGGAGAAACAGACGGGCATACCGGTCGGCTGCTCGTTCCAAAGGAGCTTTTCGTTCCGTAGCGTCGGCAACGAGTTGCACGACTGCGGCCAGCGTTGTCTGCTCGCCAACCTGAGTTGTCTCGACTTCAATCGCACCAAACTGGTTGAGCGTCCCGGCGAAGACGCGCGAGCCGATCGATTTTTCAACCGGCAGGCTTTCGCCGGTTAAGGCACTCTCGTCAACGGACGTCTCTCCCGATGAGACAGTCCCATCGACTGAAAGTCGTTCGCCTGGTCGGACGAGGATGACGTCGCCGATGGTAAGTTCGGCGACGTCGGTCACTTCTTCACGACCGTCAATAAGTCGCGTGGCCGCTGACGGGCAGAGGTGGAAGACGCCGCGGATCGCGCGATGGGCGCGATCGACGGTGTAACCCTCGATGCTTTCTCCGCACAACGCGATGAAGACAACGAGTGCGGCGGTTGTGTGTTCGCCGAGGATGATTGCTGCCAGACAGGCGATTGTCAGTGCGAGGTCAGCACCGATTCGACCGTCGAGCAGGCTTTCGAGCGTCTGGTAGAGAATCCGTGCTCCGCCCAGTACTGCTGCCAGCAGTGCAAGCCTGTAGCCTAAAAGTGACTGGTAGCCAGCCCAGCTTGAGATGCCCGAGTCGCTGAGCATTTCGATCGAGACATCGGCAGCGAAAAGAAGCCCTACGATTCCCGTCAGCAGATAGAGCGGGGCCGAGCGGTAGTGGAATCCTCGGTCCGCACCTTCGCTGGAAGCTCCTGGCGGAACTTCATCCAGGAATTCACGGCAGGATTCCGGGCAGTAGTGCATGGACGGGCCGGGCAGCGGAGAAAAACTGCGTAGCGGGAGTCCGTCCCCAGAGAAGATTCAGGCTATGCTCGCAGCGCTGACAAAGCACGCGAATTCAGCTTCGTGATGCTACGTGAGCCGGGGCAGCGACGCCAGACGCGACGCGGCCTGGCGACGGTCTGTCGAGCGGGAACTGAAGAACGCTGGCGTGACTAGCCTTTCATGTCTTTCTGGACAATCTGGCAATCGGGTAGCGTCTCGCTGAGTTCAAGGAGGCCGTTACGTGACAGACCCGTCTCGCTTACGTTGAGGTACTGCAGGTTCCTCAGCGACTTCAGTGAGGGGATGCTGGCGTCGGTGATTTTCGTCGCGTCGAGTCCCAGGTGGGTCAGGTTTGCGAGTGAGGTTATTTGT
>JAPOLP010000538.1 GCA_029977045.1 Planctomycetota bacterium | reverse complement strand
GCCGTGTTAAGCATCGTCAACACGATGCTGATGAGCGTGTCCGAACGGATCATCGAGTTCGGCGTTCTGAAGGCGAACGGCTGGTCACGTGGCGACGTGATGAAGCTGATCACGTTTGAGAGCGCTGTGCTCGGTTTCGGCGGCGGAGTCTGCGGAGCCATCATCGGCTGGGTGATGACGCAGGTCGTCAATTACAAATGGCCCGACCAGATCCACCTGCTCGCGAGCCCCGGCCTGCTGGCCTTCAGCCTGATCTTCGCCACGCTGCTCGGCATCGGCGGCGGCCTGTACCCGGCCCTCTGGGCAACCCGCATGATGCCGATGGACGCAATCCGCCGCGGCTGATCGGTGTTTTTCAGTATTTCTGGCCAGGAAGTGGCCCGGTTATACGTCAGACTTTGCTGTAGGACTGCGTGCGAGGAGTAGGCTGGGCAGGAGACGAGAGGGTTCGGGATGACCAGAAACTCTGTGCTGCGCTTGTTCGGGAACCGAGCCTGTCGGCTCGCGACGCTGGTAGTTGTCACGATGGCGCCGGTGATCGCTCAGGTCCAAACGGGAGCCGCGGTCGACAGTGGGGCTGAGGAGGCCGAGCAGTGGTCGGAGCCGATCAACGGTTTGCGGTTTCGGCTGCGGATTGACAAGGAAGTCTGGCAGTCGTGGGAACCGTCGTTCTTCTGGCTGGATATTCGCAACGAGGCTGATCGTGCCTGGTCTGCTCAGGAGCTGCGCAATGAGTTGCCGTTCAATCGGCACGGCAATCGTCTGCAGCTTGTGCACAGGATTCCGGGGGCACCGACAGCGGGGAATCCCGGCACTCGGAGCTGGAGTCCATCCGAACTTGAGTCGCTCTATCTGGAGCAAGGTCGAACATTCGACTTCGGCCAGCCGGGACTGCGTGAGCTACTAGTCGGAGGTGAAATTTCCGTTCGCATCGATGTGAAGTCGCTGAGCTTTCGGCAGTGGGGGTACGGAGTGCAGGCGGATACGGCAACTTTGAGCCTGTGCCGTCGAACGGAGAATGGTCCGGATCTTGTCGCGAACCCGATCAACTTGGCAGTTCTGCCTCCGGGTGTGCGGGCCATCAAAGAGATGGACGACTTCCTGATCGCGTACGAAGTGGACGGGGCGAGTGTTGAGGCGGGGTTCGTGCCGGAAGCGACCCGGTTGGTCGACGGCGAGGAAATCCTGGCGACGTTTGTCGTTCGAAACGTGGGCGAACAGGAATTCACGTATGACTTCGGCGGAGACTATCGCGGTGCCAACCGGCACAACCGGTTCAAGATCGAGGTACTGGACCGTGACGGAAACCCGTTGAAGGACCCGGACGAGGGACGCTTCGATCACGGTGGGCTGGGAACCTGGCTTCCAGTTCATCCCGGTCGGCTGTCGTCGCAGCCGCTCGATCTGACGAAGTATCGAGCGTTCGCCGGGCCGGGGCAGTACACCGTGACGGCTCGGTTCACTCTGGAGAACCGTTTCAATGGAAGTGGGAAACAGGCATCGATCCCTGTCGAGTCGAAGTTCCCTCTGACGATTCTGCCACGGACCGAAGAGAACGTTGGAGCGGCGCTGGAACGCTGGTTTGCCCGCTGCCGTAAGGCGACCGGTGAGGACCTCAACAGAATGATCGATCGTCTGTGTGCCTTCGGTGGCAAGGCTGCCGTTCCGGGGCTGCATAATCTCGTGCAGACTGGCTCGGATGAGAGGAAGCTGGCGGCCGTACGCGGACTCGGTCTGGTCGCGGGATCGGATTCACTGAACGTCCTGCTCGAACTGGAACGGCAGCCTGAGTTGCGAATCAGCGCGTTGCAGTCGCTGGGAACGTTCGCAGATGACGTCGCTGTCGAACGTGTTGCCGCGGCGCTGAGCGACCCAGTTCCTGACGTGCGGATCGCAGCAGCGGAATCGCTGGGGCGGATGAAGTCGACGGATGCGGTGCAGGCTCTGCTGGATCGAGTGAAAGCAGTGCCGATTGCTGTTGGGCCGGGAACCGATGGAACGGATGAGACTGTGCCTGAGCAGCAGGCCCTGGTCGCCGCACTCGGAGTGAGTGGTGCAGTGTCCGCTCTTCCGGTCATCCGCCTGTCGCTGGATGCAGTGGACGACCGCGTCCGCAGGACTGGAGTGTCCGCGATCATTCAGTTTTCAAAGGCCGAAGCGGCTGCCTTGTTGCCCGAGTACGCTGAAGATGCAGACCTCGACTTCCGCGAGTTTGTCATCAAGCAACTGGGGCAGACGTTGAGACGGCCGATCAAAGCTGCGTGGCTGGCGCCGGTCGTCCGTTCGCGAAACGGGAAGAATACGATCGGCGAGGCTCCGACACTCATGCGGCTGTACACGGGTGATGAGGCTGCTCCGGTACTGTTGAGCTGCCTCGACTTTCAGAATCCGAACATCCGCAGCTACTACAGCATGACGGTTATCCAGCAGCAACTGGCCTGCCGCTCTGGCCTGGCGATCGACTGGATCGGTGATTTGAACCGTAACGGGACTCTGGAGGAGATCGCGAAGAACCGCGACACGCTCGCGAAGTTACGTTCCTGGGTGGGACATTACGCCAGGCAACCGTGGCCCGAGCCGCCCGAGCCCTGGCGACTCCCGCATCAGGCGGAAGAGGCAACCTGGGGGCCAACGGTCGGCAACGTGCGGATTCGGGCACGAACGAATAACTCGGTATGGCCGGAAGGTCTTCCGCAGGTCCTGATCATCGACGTGTCGAATCCAATGTCCGGATCGGTAGTCATGAACTCCCATCCGGCGATCGTTGAAGTCGAAGTCGACAGTGAGTGGTACGCGCACGATCCCGCCGTCGAAGATCGTGTCTGTGGCGAGTGGCACGCCTACAAGGGGCACCGTTTTCATTCGTACCAGTTGACGCCGCACTGGAAGCGGGTGAGCGACGGCGAGCCGCTGGTTCTGAAACCCGGTCCGCACACGGCTCGTATTCGCCTGACGGTTCCGCCGGAGAAAAGTCGAGCAGCGCTCGCGACCAGCCTTCCGGTGAAGTTTCGAGTCGTCGCCTTCGATACGAAGTCCAACGCGGAAAGTCGTTGATCGCTCCGCGATCGAAACGCCGCTGCTGCTCGCCTGGTTTCCGGAGCGCGGGGTCGTTTGCTGTTGCGGCGAGGCCCGGTCAGACTCAGTGCTTGCGCTACGACCGCGGAGCGGTCAGCGACTGACTGACGATTGACCCTGCTCGGAGACCCCGCTCATGGACTCTGCCGCCGTCTGGACGATTCTGACGATCTGCACCGGAATGCTGGTCGTCGTCGGAGGCATCCTGGCCCTGCGGCTGCACGCATTTCTGGCTCTGACGCTGGGAGCGCTGATTGTTGCCGCGATGACTCCGATCGACGGAGATGCGACGATCGCCGCTCGCGTTGCCAGCGGATTCGGTTCCACGGCGGGCAAGATTGGCATTCTCATCGCGATGGCGTCGATCATCGGCAAGTGCCTGCTCGACAGTGGTGCGGCGGATCGAATTGTGCGGACGATGCTGGGCTGGTTTGGTGAGAAGTTCGCGCCGGCGTCGTTTGTCCTGAGTGGGTTCCTGCTGGGAGTGCCCGTGTTCTTCGACACGGTCTTTTACCTGATGATCCCGCTCGGCAAGGCGATGCAGGTGCGGACCGGGCGGAACTACCTGCTGTTTGTGCTGACGATTGTCGCTGGAGCGACGATGGCGCATTCGCTCGTTCCGCCGACGCCAGGGCCGCTGGTGGTGGCCGAGGAACTCGGTATCGACATCGGCACGATGATTCTGGCGGGCTCGATCGTTGGCTTCTTCACTGCTGGATTCGGATATCTCTACGCGGCTCTGTTCGCCAATCGAAAGTGGGAGCTGCCGTTGCGTGAGTCTGCGGACTTTTCGCTGAAAGACCTGGAAGAGCTGGCTCATCGGGACGAGTCCGAACTGCCGCCGTTCTGGCTGTCTGTATTGCCGATTCTTCTGCCGGTAGTGCTCATCGCGGGCTACACGATCGTCAAGGCGGTCTGCGAAGCTCACGAAATCAAACTTGCCCCAGGGGTGAGCACGACGCTGGCAACGCTTGGTGACAAGAACATCGCGCTCATTATCGCGGCCGTGATCGCGATGCTGACGCTGTGGAAGACCCGCCGACTGACTCGGCAGCAGCTCGCCGATGCGGTTGCTTCTTCGCTGGCCAGTGGGGGGATCATCATTCTGATCACGTCTGCTGGTGGAGCGTTCGGCAAGGTGCTGCAGGAGACTGGAATTGCCGGTCTGATCAAGGATCTTCCGGAGTCCTCACCGGCGATGATCATCACGCTGGCGTTTCTGATCACGACCGCGATCCGCACCGCTCAGGGATCGGCAACCGTGGCGATGATGACGGCCGTGGGAATCCTCTCCGGCCTGGCAACCTCCGGCTCGCTGCCGTTTAACCCGGTATATCTGGCTCTGGCGATTGGCTGCGGATCGAAGCCGATTGCCTGGATGAACGATTCGGGTTTCTGGGTCATCACCCGTATGAGCGGCATGACGGAAGGCGAAGGCCTGAAGTTCGTGACGCCGATGACGACCCTGATGGGCCTTGTCGGGCTCGTCGTCACGATCATCGGAGCAACGCTGTTTCCGATGATGTGAGAGAGTGCTTCCGGATGCCGCGTGAGACGTGGCGGAACATGATTCAATTGCCGCGTTTCACGCGGCCTGTTGCAGGGCATCAGTATGACTGACCAGAAGCAGAAGCCGACGAAGATTCGATATTTGATCGTAGGTGCGGCGACGCTGATGGCGTTTCTGCTGTACCTGGATCGCTTCTGTGTGTCATTCGCCGTCGACTACATCCGACAGGATCTGGATCTGTCG
>JAPOLP010001003.1 GCA_029977045.1 Planctomycetota bacterium | reverse complement strand
CCGCTGGACCTGCTGCTGGGACTGCCCACGATTCTGCAGCACTACGAACCGACGATCGCCATTGTCGGACTGGTCAGCGTTTCGATCATGTTTGCCTGGCCGTTCATCCAGAAGAAGTTCGTCAAAGTGAAGGCCATCCCGGCGGCGATGATCGTCCTGGCAGTGGCGATCCCGCTGGCGAACGTCCTCGACCTGTCCAGCAAACACACCAATGCCGTGTCGCTGGATAGCAAGAAGCCGGCAGCCGCCGTTGCGAGTGCCACGTCTGACAAGCAGCCCGCTACCGCTGAGCACACAGCAGATGCCGTCAAGCCCGCTACTCCGGCGAAGTCGGACACGCTGATCTCTGTTCCGGCGTTTGGCGAAACGTTCTCGTCGCTGACATTCCCGAAGTTCGACGCGCTGCTGCAGCCGCAGGCGTGGCAGTGGGTTTTCATGTTCGCGATCATCGGAACGCTTGAATCGATGCTCAGCGCCAAGGCGATGGACCTGATCGACCCGTGGAAACGCAAGACAACGCTCGATCGCGACAACATCGCCGTCGGCGTTGCAAACACGCTTTGTGCGTTCGTCGGTGCGACGCCGATGATCTCGGAAATCGTGCGTTCGCGAGCGAACCTCGATAACGGCGCCCGAACGCGGTTTGCCGATATGTGGCACGGTGTCTTCCTGCTGGCCTTCGTCAGTCTGCTGCCATTCGTCATTACGATGATTCCCGTCGCCGCTCTGATGGCGATGCTCGTCTACACAGGATTCCGGTTGGCCCATCCGAAGGAATTCGCCCACGTCTACCACATCGGAGCCGGGCAGCTTGTCGTGTACTGTGCCACGATGATTGGCTGCGTCGCGATCGACCTGCTGGCTGGTGTCGCGATCGGTATCGTCGTGAAGCTGATCATTCACGTGCTCGGCGGAGCACCGGTCGGATCGCTCTTCAAGACGTCTGTGAACGTTGTCAACTCGGGCGACACGACTGTTCTACACGTCAGCCGTTCGGCAGTTTTCAGTAACTGGCTGGGACTGAAGAAGAGAATCCTGCAGGCAGCAACCGGTGACCAGGTCATCGTCGACCTGAGCGAAACCCGCCTCGTCGACCACACCGTGATGTCGAACCTGGCTCAGTTGAAGTCCGAGTTCACCGCCTTGCAGTGCGAACTGGTGATCCGCGGCCTGGACGATCATCAGGCGGTTTCCCAGGACATCGCTGCCGCTCGCCGAAAACGGTCGATCGAAGCCGGCGGACGGTCACGTCAGGACGCCAACCCAGGGCGCAGTAGCAGCGTCTAGTTGGTTGAACGGTCAGCGACTTTCAACGCCGTCGGCTTCCAGCCGGCGGCGTTGTTCTTTGCGCGGAGGTCGTCACACTTGGCCGCCCGGTGCGGGACAGAAGCCGCATCGATGATTGCCAACTTCCAGCAGGAAATTCGCCATGAGGTCTGTCTGCCGAGTTCTGACTGTCTTGTGTCTGCTTGCTGTCGCTGATTCCGCGTTTGCGCAGCCAGCGGAATACAACTACGACGAAGCCAAGGTGCCGAAGTTCGAACTGGCCGATCCGCTGACGATGCTCGACGGGTCGAAGGTTTCCGACGCGAAGACCTGGACGCAGAAGCGGCGGCCTGAGGTGCTGCAGCTCTTCAAGGACAACGTCTATGGCACGATGCCTGACGCTCCGGCTGGCCTGTGGTGGAAGGTGTTCGACAACGACGCGCAGGCGCTCGGTGGCAAGGCAACTCGCAAGCAGATCACGATCTACTTCACGAAGGACGCCGCCGGCCCTCAGATGGACCTGCTGCTGTACGTTCCCAACAAAGCGAAGAAGCCGGTCGCTGCGTTCGTCGGGCCGAACTTCAAAGGCAATCACACCGTCCATTCTGACCCAGCAATCCGCCTGGCAACGATCCGTCCCAAAGATGGCGAGCCGCACGCTGACGATCCGGCTTCGCGTGGCGAGCGCACTGATCGGTGGCAGGTCGAGATGATCATCGACGCCGGGTACGCCATCGGAACCGTCTTCTATTCGGACATCGACCCCGACTACTTTGACGACTGGAAGAACGGCATCCACCCGCTGTTTCCGCAGCTGCAGAACCGCGACGACAACTTCACAGCAATCGGTGCCTGGGCCTGGGGCCTCAGCCGAGCCCTCGACTATCTGGAAAAAGATGACGACGTCGACGGCAAACGAGTCGCCGTGATGGGGCACTCGCGTCTGGGCAAGACAGCTCTGTGGGCCGGTGCGACCGACCAGCGGTGGGCGATGGTCATCTCGAACGATTCCGGCTGTGGCGGAGCGGCTCTGTCGAAGCGGCGATTTGGCGAGACCGTCAAACGGATCAATACGTCGTTCCCGCACTGGTTCTGCGAGAAGTTCAAAACGTACAACGACAACGAAGACGCTCTGCCGCTCGACCAGCACATGCTTGTGGCTCTGGCAGCTCCCAGGCCGGTTTACGTGGCCAGCGCCGTTGAAGACCAGTGGGCCGATCCGCGAGGCGAGTTCCTGTCAGCGAAGTACGCCTCGCCGGTTTACGAACTGCTTGACAAACCGGGGATTCCGGCGAACGTGTCCGCGTTTGAGATCGAACAGCCGATCCACACCACCGTCGGACACCATATCCGTACGGGCAAGCACGACGTGACGGCTTACGACTGGGAGCAATACCTCAAGTTCGCCGACAAGCACTTCAAGCGGGTGAAGTAGCCCGAGCTACCACACAGATGG
>JAPOLP010000439.1 GCA_029977045.1 Planctomycetota bacterium | reverse complement strand
CGTCGTTGCCGAACCCTGTTTTAACTGCAAGTACACTGACTGCGTCGTTGTCTGCCCGGTTGAGTGCTTCTACGAAGGCGAAGCCATCGTCGTGATTCATCCCGACGAGTGCATCGACTGCGAAGCCTGCGTTCCGGAATGTCCGGTCGAGGCGATCTTCCACGAAGACAACCTGCCTGAGCAGTGGGCTGACTACAAGCAGCTCAACGCTGACATGGCTGCCGAGTGGCCGAGCATCACCGAAAAGAAAGAGCCGCTGGGCGACTGATTTCCGTCACCCGCGCTTGACGAATTCAGCAGGCGATCGATTCTCCTCAGAATCGGTCGCCTGTTTTTGTTGACCACTCACTTTCCCTGACCGCCGTCCGAGAGGCCTCGCAGTGTCGCTTCGCCTTGTCATGCTGGGAACCGGCACGTTCGCTGTGCCCACGTTTCGCGGGCTGTACGAATCCCGGCACGAAGTCGTCGGCCTCGTCACGCAGCCGGATCGCACCGGTCGGGGACATCATCGGCACGTCAACCCGATGAAGGAACTTGCCGAGCAGCGTGGCACTCCGGTCTTTCAGCCTGAGAAAGCCAACGTTCCCGAGTCGCTGGAACGTCTGCGTGATTTCAACGCCGACCTGTTCGTAACGGCGGCCTACGGACAGATTCTCTCGGCCGACTTCCTGAGTATTCCGCGTCTCGGCGCGATCAACGTCCACGCCTCACTACTGCCAAAGTATCGCGGTGCCGCTCCGATTCAGTTCGCAGTGATCAACGGCGAGACGGAGACCGGAATCACGATCTTCCAGATCGAACCAAAGCTCGACGCCGGGCCGGTCCTTGGCATCGAACGCACGCCCATCGGCGATCACGAAACGTACGGCGAACTCCAGGACCGCCTGGCTGAACTCGCCGTTGGCCTGACGCAGCGAGTTATCGATCAGATCGAAGACGGCACGACCGAACCCATCCTGCAGGACGGCTCGCTGGTCACGAAAGCGCCACGACTCGACAAGGCCGACGGTGAGATCCCCTGGCACAAATCAGCCCGACTCGTCGATTGCCACATCCGAGGCGTACAGCCCTGGCCGAAACCTTCAGCCGTGCTGCAACTTGAAGACAACCGCCAGCTCCGACTGCTGGTCCTCGAAGTTGCTCCCTCCGAGCAGTCTGTCTCAGGCGAACCCGGCAGCGTGGCGATCATCGATCGCAAACGCCTGGTCGTTGCCACAGGCGACGGTACTGTCGAGATCATCCGGGTCCAGCCAGAAGGCAAACGCCCGATGCCCGCCGCCGACTTCCTCAACGGCAACCCAGTCACCGACGAGATGCGGTTTCTACTTCCACCGCTGACGTAACGATGTTGTTCGGTGGTGTGATGCATACCGTCTCCCCTGACTGGGGGCATTGTAGCAGGTCCGAACCCGAGCCACTTTCCGCAGCAATGTCACATACTCTGCCGTTCCAGACACGGCTTCAGTCGAAATGCTCTGGCAGGCGTCACACGCTTCAGAATTGACCTCTGGGCCTTTCCCTGAATCGGAGTTTAAAGAGC
Organism: Planctomycetota bacterium; assembly: GCA_029977045.1. Classification (GTDB taxonomy): domain Bacteria; phylum Planctomycetota; class Planctomycetia; order Planctomycetales; family Planctomycetaceae; genus JAPOLP01. The sequence continues at coordinate 3,979 of JAPOLP010000439.1, read as the reverse complement.
CCTCGCTATTTCCAGGCTGGACCATTTGGAAACGCAAAGGTGTCGAGTGACTCCGGTTTCATCGTGATGCTGTAGCCCGGCGCGGTTGGCGGCATGTAGCGACCGTTCTGCATGTTGACGGGGTCGACCATGTGCTCGTGCAGGTGGTCCGAGTATTCGGTGAGCCGGTTCTCCAGTGACGCGCTGACGGCGATGTAGTCGAACAACGCCAGATGCTGCACGTACTCGCAAAGTCCAACGCCGCCCGCGTGCGGGCAGACCGGGATGCCGAACTTCGCGGCCAGCAGGATGACGGCGATTACTTCGTTGACGCCGCCCAGCCGGCAACTGTCGATCTGGCAAACCTGCAGCCCACCAGCCTGCATCAACTGCTTGAACATCACGCGATTCTGACACATCTCGCCGGTCGCCACGCTGATCGGGGCGATGGCCTTAGCGATCGCTGCGTGACCGAGCACGTCGTCGGGGCAGGTCGGCTCTTCGATGAACCACGGATTGAATTCCGCCAGCCGCTGCATGTGCGAGATCGCCTGATCGACGTCCCAGACCTGATTCGCGTCCATCATCAGCCGGCGGTCCGGGCCGATTTCCTCGCGGATGATCCGGCAGCGACGGATGTCGTCGACGATGTCGCGGCCCACCTTGATTTTGAAGTGCGTCCAGCCGCGTTCCATCAGGCTGCGGCACAGCGATCGCAGCTTGTCGTCGGGATAGCCGAGCCAGCCGGCCGAGGTTGTGTAGCTCGGGTAGCCATCACGCTCCATCTCAGCGATCCGGTCCGCCTTTGTCGCCTCGTGCTGCTTCAGCAGAGCGACGGCTTCTTCCGGAGTCAGAGCGTCGGTCATGTAGCGGAAGTCGATGCAGCCAACGAGCTGCTCTGGCGTCATGTCGACCAACAGTCGCCACAGCGGCTTGCCTTCGACCTTCGCCCACAGATCCCAGACCGCGTTGACGATTGCCGCCGTCGCGAGATGGATGACGCCTTTCTCCGGGCCAACCCAGCGAAGCTGGCTGTCGCCGGTCATGTGCCGCCAGAAGCCGCCCATGTTTGCGGTGAACGATTCGAGCGTTCGCCCAACGGCCAGCGGCTTCAGCGACTCGCATGCCGCGACACACAGCTCGTTGCCGCGACCGATCGTAAACGTCATACCGTCGCCCGCGAGTCCGTCGTCGCGGTCAGTGTGCAGCGTCACGTAGGCCGCCGAGTAATCCGGATCCGGATTCATTGCGTCGGATCCGTCTAGGTCGCGCGAAGTCGGGAAGCGGATGTCTCGAACGGTGATGTCGGTAATCGTTGTCGGCATGTCTGTTCTCAAATCTGATCTGGGCACTGCGATGACCGTCAGTCTGCGTTGCGGATTTCAGAACGGCGTGTATCGGGCAAAGGTACACGACGCAAGCGAGTCAGAACTCGGCTGGCGGCAGGCACTGGGCGATACGTCGTAGAACGGAATTCATTCCGTTCCCATTCGATCATCGAGTTGTTCTGGCGGGCAATGGGCGGACTGAAACGGAATAAATTCCGTTCTACGGCTGGCTGCAACCGAAATCCATCGAGGTGTGGGACACTGGCATCTCGTGTGACTATCGTTCGTCGGTGCGGTGAGGCCGCGTGCAGCAGAGACCAGGTACCTGCAATTCCGGAACTGAGACACAACCAATGGCGGGTACGGACAGCGTAAGTGATACCGTGACTTCAACGACTGCAGTCTCGCCTGGCCGATTCTCGGTTCAGAAGGTCGTTTTTCTGCTCCTGATTATCGCCGCGTTTTCCGGACTCTGGTGGCAGTTTGGCGACAACCTGTCCCTGGAATCCCTGGCAGTACGCGAAGCTGCGTTTCGCGAGTTCCAGCGAACGAATCCGGTCCTGACGTACGGAGTCGCGTTCGTGATCTACGTCGTAGCGACGGGGCTCTCGCTGCCTGGTGCGACGGTACTGTCGATCGCGTACGGCTGGTTCTTTCGGCTGTCGTTAGACGAGTATCCGTGGTACGTGCAGTTTCTGCCTGGGCTGATTCTGGTCAGCTTCGCGTCGACATCCGGAGCGTCACTGGCGTTCCTGATGAGCCGCTACCTGTTCCGCGACGCCATCGCCGCCAGGTTCGGCGAACGGCTCGCGAGGTTCAATCAGGAACTCGAACGCGAAGGCGCGTTTTACCTGTTCACGATGCGGCTGATCCCGGCGTTCCCGTTCTTCGTCATCAACGCAGTGATGGGCCTCACGCCGATCCGGCTGGTGACATTCTGGTGGGTCAGCCAGATCGGGATGCTCCCCGGCACGATGCTCATCGTCTGGACCGGCTCTCGGTTTCCCGATGTCGATACGCTCGCGAAACAGGGAGCCACCGGCGTCCTGACCTGGGACATCGCCCTGGCCTTCATCCTGCTGGGAGTCTTCCCGCTGGCGGTGAGAAAGGCGATGGCGAAATTCAAGGCGATGAAGGACCATTGATTGTTTGACCGCAAGCCGCAGCCGTGCGTGAACTGAGTCTTCAAGTCCGCCAGAACACGCACGCCTGCGGCGTACGTTCAAACGATAAGCCCAACGGAAATTCGATGTCCTACCTCGACGCACTGCAACCTGACGACGAACACAACCGGCGGCTGGCGGCGAACGTGCGTCCGGAGGGCTGGCAGAATCCGATTCCGGACGGTCGCTACAACCTGGTCGTGATCGGCGCTGGAGCTGGTGGGCTGGTCTCGTCAGCGATTGCGGCGGCGGTTGGGGCAAAGGTCGCGCTGATTGAACGCGGACTGCTTGGCGGTGACTGCCTTAACGTCGGCTGTGTTCCCTCGAAGGGGGTCATCAGTGCGGCTCGAATAGCTGCGGCTGTGCGTGAGGCCCGCGAGTTCGGTGTCACTGTTCCGGACGGAATCAGCGTCGACTTTGCCGCCGTAATGGAACGAATGCGGAAGGTTCGAGCGGACATCAGCCCAAACGATTCCGCTCAGCGGTTTCGTGATCTGGGTGTCGACGTCTTTATCGGCGAAGGTCGGTTCACAGGATGCGACTCGATCGACGTCGATGGCCGGACACTCCGATTCAAAAAGGCGATCATCGCGACCGGCGGTAGGGCTCAGGCACCGCCGATTCCGAGACTCGATCAGGTCCGCTATCTGACGAACGAGACGGTCTTCTCACTGACCGAGCTGCCGCGACGGATCGGAATCATCGGCGCTGGCCCAGTTGGCTGCGAAATGGCTCAGAGCTTCGCACTGTTCGGCTCCGAAGTGCTGCTGATCGAAGCGGCGCATGGCGTGCTGCCGCGTGAGGATCGCGACGCCTCAGAGATTGTTGAGAACTCGCTGCTGAACGACGGAGTCCGGCTGCTTTGCTGTGGTAAGTCGCTGCAGGTCAGCCCGGCGGGCGAGCAGGTCCGGCTGACACTTGAATCACACGGTGAATCATTCGACGAAACTGTAGACGAACTGCTGGTTGCCGTTGGTCGGGCGCCGAATGTCGAAGGGCTTGGCCTCGAAGCAGCCGGGGTCGAGTTCAACACGACAGACGGGGTCAGAGTCAACGACCGACTGCAGACGACAAATCCAAAGATCTTTGCCGTCGGCGATGTTTGCTCGAAGTTCAAGTTCACGCACGCGTCGGACTTCATGGCGCGACGGGCGATTCAGAATGCTCTCTTTTTCGGGCGAGCCAGGGCCAGCGACCTGATCATTCCCTGGTGTACCTACACGTCGCCGGAACTCGCTCACGTCGGGGTCTCGCCCGCCGAGGCCGAACGCAGCGGCGTTGCCATCGACACGTACACTCAGGAGCTGGCCGACGTCGATCGCGCGATTCTCGACGGCGAGACTGCCGGCTTTGTCCGCGTCCACACGGCGAAGGGAACGGATCGAATTCTCGGGGCGACAATCGTCGCGAGAAACGCCGGCGACCTGATCAGCGAGATCACTCTGGCCATGCGGAACGCTATCGGCCTCTCAAAGATCGCCGACACGATTCATCCCTACCCGACACAGG
>JAPOLP010001047.1 GCA_029977045.1 Planctomycetota bacterium | reverse complement strand
GATGGGATGGACCCGAGTCGCTTGGCAAGACCTGTTGTCACTCATGTCGCGGGCCTCTTTGCCTCGATTCTGATTTGTTTCGCTGCGGCAGGACTGGGTGCAGCTGTGACAACACCACAGATCAGGGGCTGGTATGCGACGATCAACAAGCCGTCCTGGAATCCGCCTGACTGGGTCTTCGGTCCGGTTTGGACTGTGCTTTACCTGATGATGGCAGTGGCCGCGTGGCTCGTCTGGCGTCGCAGTTCATTTCGCATGGACCGCATCCCATTGGCAGTCTTCGCCGTTCAGCTTGCGTTGAACAGTCTGTGGTCTGTTCTCTTCTTCGGAATGCAGCAGCCGGGACTGGCAGCTGCCGAGATCCTGTTGCTGGTTGCGATGATCCTCGCAACAGTCGTCGTCTTCTGGCGTCGGTCCCCGGTAGCCGGATCATTGCTGCTTCCCTACCTGATCTGGGTCAGCTTTGCATCAGTTCTGAACCTTTCGATCTGGCAACTGAATCAGTGAGTCGAGCAAATGGCAATCCTTTTTGCGCTTCGCCTTGCTCAGTTACCTGAGCACACCTCGCCTTGTCCTGCACTTGCCGCGACTGATCAGTCGCTGTTCAGGATGTCGTCGACGGTCAGGTCGTGTTTCCAGTGCGGCATCCAGCGGCGGATGGTGGATGCCGGGACTCGGTGGTCGTCGCGGGTGGCGTCGGCGAGTTTTCGGGACCAGGCGTCGAGCAGTTCGTCTTTCATGTAGTGCCGGTACTTCAGCAGCACCTTCAGTTCCTGCCACCACGGCGAGTCCGGCTCGGCCAGTTCGACCGTGTATCCGTGCTCGACGGCGAACGTGGCGTACTCGCGAGTCTCCGGGTTCAGCCCGTTGCCCCGGTCGACGACGATCCGCGACACGTCGGCGGTCACTGCCTCACGAAAACGGGCGAGGTTCCACTCGCGAGCCTCCGGCAGCAGGTCGTCGCTGTAGTCGTACCGCGACGGATTGTCTCCGACCTGCGAGTAGAAGTACTCGTCGGTTTCAAAGACGAGGCCGTCGTTACCCGCGAGCTGTTTTGCCCGGTGACTCTTCCCGCATGCCGGTAGGCCACGCATCAGGTAGACGGTTTTCGATGGTTGCTCCATGAGACAGATGATGGCCGAAACCTGCGACTCAGGCGAACATCAGGTCTGGCTTGATGGCGATGCACTGCCATGTTCCCGCAGAACGCAGTGTCGCATTCGTGAGTCCTGCATTCAGAGCGGCACGTGGCACGGGACGTCTGCTCAAGCGATTTCGGCGATCTCAACGGCTCGGTGTTCGGCGGCGGAGCGGTAGCAGGCTTCGACGAGGGCCATCGTGCCGAGGTTGTCTCGACCGCTGATTTCGGGTTCGGTATTTGTTTCCAGTGCCACCAGCAACTGGGCCATCGGGCCGACGAAGGCGTCGGGGAACCAGACGTCTTTCCAGCGGGGCTGGAACCAGTAGCCGGGACGTTGCGCCGTCGTGAAGTCGAGCGTGCTCGGCGTTCGAGCCGGGTAACTCGGCCAGCCGATGGTGCCTCGGGCGAGGCCTTCGGTGCCTTCGACTCGCCAGTTGATGCCGATGTCGGACTCGCTGCCTTCCAGAGCCGGACCGGTCCAAACGTCGTCCCACGAAGACGCTCGCAGGCCGCTTTCGTACTCCAGAATGTAAAGGCAGATGCCGTCCGAGTGCTCGAACTTCGCCGACGTGCGCGGGTCGGGGCGCGTCGAGCAGAAGACTCGCGTTGGATCGCCGAATAGAAAGCGGAACGTATCGAGGTGGTGGATGCTCATGATCCGCAGCGTCACCCAGCCCAGCCGCTGCTGCCACGGCATCCAGTGCGGGATGGCTCGCATGTCGATCGTGCCGAGCACCGGTTCGCCGAGCACGCCTCGGTCCAGCAGATCGCGGCACGCTCGGATCGACTGGTCGTAGCGCATGTTCTGATTGACGGCCAGTGTGATCCCGGCCTGCTCGCACAACTCGACGATCTCAACCGCCTGTGCGTAATCGACGCCCAGCGGCTTCTGCGCGAGGATGCCTCGGATGTGATCGTTTCGCTGCACCGCCGCCCGAACGACGTCGAGCTGGATGTCCGGCGGGACGGCGATGTCGACGACCTCGATCTCCGGATCGTCCAGCAGAGTCTCGTACGACTCGTACGTCTTCGCGATCCCGTGCCGCTCGGCGACGGACTTCGCCTTCGAGGCATCCCGCGACGAGATCGCGACCGGATTGAAGCCAGCCTCGCGATACGCGACCAGGTGGCAGTCGGCCATGATGAATCCCGCTCCGATGCAGCCGATCGGGACGTCGCAGTTCTGCGGCAGCGTCGGGCGGAAGTTCAGATCGAGGGAGAAGTCGTCGGTCAACATCGGCGGGCTCCAGGCTGGTAATTCGCGGTGGCCTTCTCGCGGATCGTAGCGCCCGGCACCTGGAATTCGGAATGCAGCGACCGGCGAGTTGCAGGATTCGGCCTCGTCCATGACAGTGCCGCCCCGAATCGCCCGCT
>JAPOLP010000210.1 GCA_029977045.1 Planctomycetota bacterium | reverse complement strand
GACGGCCTTCGAGACCGTCGGCGCGGTTGCTCCGATCTGCCGAGTCATCTCGGCTCGCGAGCAGGGCCCGTTCGTTTGCAGCAACCGCAGCACCGACCGTTCGTTGATCTGGCTGAGCAGTTGCGGCTGAACTGGAGTCAGCGTTGACAAAGAATGTCTCCTCTCACGGGGAACAGCAGAAGCGTGAGCATTCGGTCGAGATTAGTCAACGATCCTTAATAAACACCTTCGCAATTATCCAATCCAGACATATTTACGCACATTAGACTGTTTCCAGAAATCCAATCTGGCTGTCTGTTTGCGAGGCCGGCCTTCAGCCCACACAGGAGACGCAGAGCATTTGCCGCGTTTTCCGGGGCATCAACGTGACCAGCGCGGTCCGTAGAACCTGCACCGAGAGCGTGGCAGGTGGCGAATCTGTGCAACGACGCCTGTTCCAGCAAAGGCTGTGAAGCCACCGCACAAGGGCGTTCGACAACAAAAAGATGTGAGCCGCTCTTCGCGCCGACCGGTTCGCAGGCCCTCACTGCAGCGAGCCCAGATTCATGAACGATGCACCTCTTCTGTCCGGAATCCAGCCTGACGACATGCCTGCACCTGGCGAGGAGAAACTGGCAAGCCAGCCCGGAGAGCACCGCGTCGGTCAGTTACCGGAAAACCGCGAACTTGCCGATTCCGTCCGCGAGAAACTCGCCTCGACCGGCTACCACCAACTGTTGCGAATCGATGTCGCGGCGGAAGGCAGCAACGTCCGCCTGAGTGGCCGGGTCGGTCGCTACTACCTCCTGCAAGTCGCCCAGCAGGCCGCCATGGAGGCCGAAGGAGTGACAGACCTGCAGAATGACCTGGAAGTCGTCCGAGCATCGCGAGATCGATAGATCGCCGAATTCTGAAATCCCGCGCAAAGCACAACGACCAGACATCCTGCCTGTCAGCTTCCGGGCTGGGCACATTCAGTAACGACTGTCTGCGGCCACGAACCATCCGACGTCCCTGTTCGACGACCTGACTTCCCTGGTGCTACTCCCGCGGTGCCTGCCGACGAAGAACCGCCATCGCGAGCAGGCCGCCGAGAATCAGTGCCCCTCCGGACCAGACGTGAGCCGCCGGTTGCTCGCCCCAGAACAGCAGGACCCAGATCGGGTTGAGGATCGGCTCCAGCAGCGTGAGCAGAACCGCTTCTGTGACCGGGACAGAGCGAACGGCTCGGGCAAACAGAACGTACGGCGTTCCCATCTGCACGATGCCCAGGCCAGCGATCAGCAGCCACTGCGTCGGCGAGAGACTGACATCGATCGTCAGTACCCACGGCAGCAGAATCAGTCCTGACAACAGATGGTTCAGCGCCGTCAGCCAGGTCGAGTCTTCATCGCGGAGCACACGCAGCATCACCAGCGTGCAGGCGAGTGAGAATCCGCTGCCGAGTGCCAGGAAGTTTCCGACCGCGTGATGCGCGTGCTCTTCGTTGAGCACGATCCAGAGGATTCCGGAGATCGCTCCGGCGAGTGCCACCAGCGTTGGCCGCCGCAGACGCTCCTTCAGCAGAAAGAAGCTCAGCAGCGCGACCCAGGCCGTCGCTGTGTACTGCAGGAAGATCGCGGCGGCTGAAGTTGTTCGAGTCATCGACGAAACAAACAGAACATTCATCGCCGTGAAGACGCCGACCATTGGGACGAGCCCTGGTCGCCAGCTAATCGAACGCCGCTTTACCAACAGGCTGAACATCGCACCGGCAAACAGTGCTCGATAGCACGCCAGTAGCGGACCGCGGACTTCCAGCGGGATCACGTCCAGCGGCGGGCTCTTCACGAACAGGCCACTGAGGCTCCACAAAACAGCCGCCGCAATGAGCATCACCCGGCAGCGGAACTGCTCGTTCGGCAGATTGTCGGCGGCATCGGACACAGACGGGCCTTCAGGATGAATCAGGAAACATTCAGCGAATTCGGCCACTGCGTTTGCCTGCCGAGCTGGGTAGCTATGATGCCGCGACTCCCGTCTGCGGGAAACTCACCAGATTTCCGCCGACCGACGTGACGATCCGCATCGGTCGCCAGGCGACGAAAGCCTGAATCTTTGAAAGAGGACACCTCATGCGTCACCAATCCACTCGATTCCTGTTCGCAGGCCTGCTGCTGGCCAGCGTGCTCAGCCCGAAGTTCGCCGTTGCTGAAGACGCGAAGCCGGACGGCGATAAGGCCGAACCGAAGCTCGTCAAAGTCACGGCCCGCGACATCACGCTTGAAGTTCCGGAGTCCTGGAAAGAAGAGAAGCCGCAGAGCCGCCTGCGTCTGACGCAGTTCGCCCTGCCGAAAGCTGAGGGCGACACCGAGAATACCGAACTCGCCGTCTTTGTCTTTCCAGGCGGCGGCACGATCGAGCAGAACCTGCCGCGGTGGGTCAGTGAGTTCAACCGGTCAACGCTCAAAGTCAAAACAACCAAGGGCAGCAGTTCGCAGGGCCCGTACGTCGTCGGCGACCTCTCAGGCACTCACGTCGGCTCGTCATTCAGCCGCCGGCCCAAGCCACTCGAAAACGGCCGCGTCATCGGCGTCATCCTGATGCCCGAAGGCAAACCGTATTACTACCTGAAGATCACCGGCCCGGAAAAATCCGTCGAAGCCGCCGCCAAAGCCCTGCGGAAGGCGATCGGCGCGGACATCGAAAAGGAAGAGAAACTCGAAGTCGGTGCGTAATCTGCTTTCAGTCCAGATGCAGGGTGCGTGGAACGCAGCGTAACGCACCTGAAAGATGAACGGTGCGTTACGCTGCACTCCACGCACTTACGAATTTCGATCCCGGCAGGACCTCAGCGCATGTCATTCATCGAATCCGTCATCAGCATCTGGGACGTCAATCGCGAGCGAACACTCGAAACGCTCGACGCGATCGAGCAGCTTGAAGATCCCCAGGCGGCACTCGCCTTCAGACCTGGTCCGGGACGGGCTCACATCGCCTGGCAGCTGATGCACATCGGCGCGACCGAGGAACTGTTCGCGACGTCGAGATTCCTCGGCAGAGATCCGGCGTTCCCGGATCTCTGCGAGCGGTTTCAGCGCGGCTCGGTTGCCAGCGACGACGATGTCCCGACGCTTGCCGAGATTCGCGACACGTTGGCTCAGTCGCGAGAACATCTCAAAGCGACGATGGCAAAGTTCAGCGAAGACGATCTGGAAACGATGCCCGGTATCCTGGCCGAACGCGGCTGGACGCTGCGTCGAGCCCTGCAGATCATCACCTGGCACGAAGGCCACCATCAGGGCCAGGCTCACGTCACGTTGAATGTGTTCAAGGCACTGTAGGGCCGGTTCCCACCGGCCAGAACGACACCGTCAATAAAAAGCAGAATCGGCCGGTGGGAACCGGCCCTACTATCTCACCGCACTCCGCATTCAAAGACTTCCCGTGGCCGAAAAACGCGACTTCGACGAATTCCTCGATAAGTTCCGGAAACATCACGAGCTGATGACCGAGGAACTGCACAAGGTCATCATCGGCCAGGACGACGTGATCGATCAGATCCTCGCGGCCATCTTCACTGGTGGCCACTGCCTGCTGGTCGGCGTGCCGGGCCTCGCCAAGACGCTGGTCGTCAGCACGATCGCGAAGATCCTCGACGTCCAGTTCAAGCGAATTCAGTTCACGCCGGACCTGATGCCTTCCGACATCACTGGCACCAACGTGCTGGAAGAGTCGGACTCGGGCCGCCGCGAGTTCCGCTTCGTGCAAGGTCCCGTCTTTACCAACATCCTGCTCGCCGACGAAATCAACCGGACACCGCCAAAAACGCAGGCGGCTCTGCTGCAGGCCATGCAGGAACGCGAAGTCACCGCCGGCCAGACAACCTACGACCTGCCGGACCCGTTCTTCGTCATCGCGACGCAGAACCCGATCGAGCAGGAAGGGACGTATCCGCTGCCGGAAGCACAGCTCGACCGCTTCATGTTCAACGTCCGCGTCGATTACCCGTCGCTCGACGAAGAAGAACGCATCCTCGATGCAACGACGCGTGGTGAGCGACCGGAAGTCCGCAAGGTGCTGACTGCCAAGTCGATTGTTTATCTGCAGAATCAGATCAATCAGATTGAAGTCGGCCCGCTGACGATCAACTACGTCGCCCGGCTGGTTCGGGCAACTCGCCCCGGCAACCCCGACGCGCCAAAGTTCATTCGCGACCTGATCGACTGGGGAGCTGGCCCGCGAGCCGGCCAGTACCTGATCGCCGGTGGTAAGGCGATGGCCGCGATGGCCGGTCGACCGAGCGTATCGCTCGCTGATATCCGTCGAGTCGCGATCCCCGTTTTGCGGCACCGGATTTCGCCGAACTTCCAGGCCCAGGCCGAAGGCTATACTCCGGAATCAATCATTGACCGACTGGTCAAAGAGGTTCCTGAACCATCGATTCCAAAGTACGAGTAGTCCCCAGAGATTGATCTGGGTGGCCGGGGCTGGAACGAGGAACGAGTGAAGCCCCGGAGCTTCCTTTCAGATGCAAAAGCCGGAGCTTCCTTCGCAGGCTCAGTCCAGCCCCGGCCACCCCCAAACAGAAGTAGCCCCGGCGAACGACTTCGATGCGATTCCAGAATCAGCAACGTACGCGCTACCTCAGCCGCCGCGACCAGTTTCGTCTGGCGGTAATGGTCTGCCTGATCGGCTTTGTCGTGATGGCAATCGACGTCGCGTCGCGTCCGAGCAGCTGGTACTGGCTGACAGGAATCCCGGCAGGCGACGGCCAGTCAGGCGAGCGCTCGTCAGCAGACGAGAAGATCAGCTTCAAACCGAAGAGCAACCGCGACCTGCCGCCCGGTGTGATCCGCGTCGTCGAGCCGAAAATCGGGACTGAGTCGACCGAAACCGATGAGGGCACCAACGACAAGCCGCTCGCCGAATGGGCAGTTACTCCAGAACAGATCGCCACGATCGACGACAACTCCGTCGGGCTGAGGAACTCAGAACGCGACCTTTATTACGAACTGCTGGGCCGCACGCGTGACCTGCCGATTGACACGCTGAAAAAGAATGCCCGGTCCGATGTCTCGTTCACCGTGCTGATGAACGAGTCGACTCATTTCCTGGGCGAACTGGTCACGATCAAGGGCGAGTTCCGACGTCTGACTCAGATTCCAGTCGGCCAGAACGACCAGAACCTGACCACCGTCTGGGAGGGCTGGCTGTTCAACCGCGACTCAGGCACCAACCCGTACTGCATCCGCTGCACGTCACTACCGCAGGGAATGCCGACCGGCGAGCTGTCACCGCCGGTCGTTGTCGAGGTCACAGGGTACTTCTTCAAGCGATACGGTTACCCGCGAGCGGACTTCGAACTGCACGTCGCCCCATTGATCGTCGCCGCCGAGCCAAAGTGGATGAAGCCGGTCTCACTGGCCGATCGTGGCGATGGCGAAGTCGCGAAGTACGTTCTCGGCGGAGCGGCAGTACTCGGCCTCGGCCTGCTGGTGATCCTGTGGCGATTTCGGGCCGGCGACAAGCAGTTTGAACAGCAGCATCTCAAGCGACTCAGCGGAGCATCCGACGACGCCATCGTCTCGATCGGCGAACTGCCGACCGTCACCGTCGAGGAATCGCTACGTCAGTTTGCGGAAACGCAGTTGCCTGAGATCCGGTCTGAAAATGAAGCAGAGTAGAACGGAATTCATTCCGTTCATCTCGACGGGCAGGAACGGCTCGACGCGCGGGAACGGAATGAATTCCGTTCTACGATGGTCGCAGCCGAACAGTCTCAATGCCGTCGTAATAGTACCGCAGGATCTCGAGTGCAGAGCGGCCTGCTTTGCCGAGTCCGTTGGCTCCCCACTGGCACATTCCCACACCGTGCCCTGAGCCCCGACCGGAAAAGCGAACTTCGTTGCCGGCAATCGTGGCTGCAAATCGAGGGCTGTAGAGTTCGCCGTAAGGCATCGCCCGGCGAAAGGTCGAACCAGCAATCCGCAGCGTCTTCACGCCATCACTGACCGAGTAGTGAGGCAGGTCTCCTGCCGTCCCGGGGATTTCGGTCACCGACTGCAGAGTTCCAAAATCGGAACCGTCTACCGCAAAGTGCTCCGCCAGTCGACGTGAGACATCCTGCAGGTCGAACGACTTGTTCCAGCGGTACAGCTCGGCATCGCGGCACCATTCGCACTCGACACTCTTCAACGCGCCGACAGCATCGGTGAAAACGCTGGCGCCGTTTGTTGTCCGTCCGCCACAGACCGCCGAGAACCACGACGAGAACAGTTTCCCTCGCCAGGTGCAGATGATGCCGGACGTCTCGCGAACGATCTCGCGGCTGCCGTCCGTTTCGCCAGCCAGTCGCCGGCCGGACGTGTCTCGATACTGATTGCCGAGATACTTCTGGCTGCGTGACGTCGCGAAGAGATCAAATCGGGGATGCCCCTTCATCACCGACAGGGCATACGTTCGCGCGACAATTGCCTGAGCCTGCCTGGCCGCTCGCGGAAACGATGCCGGCATCTCACTGTTGATGACGCTGGCCAGGTACTCTTCCAGTGGCAGCACGTTGACGGCGATCAGCTTGTTGTCCGGCTGCCGGAAGATCCGGATTGTCCCTCGATAAAGGCTGTCACCGACCCAGATCGAAGGCGGTCGGACCGGCACAATTTCGATCTGGCTGATCGGAAAGGAAGCGTCACGGAGTCGAATGTTCTTTCCGTCCGTCGTCACGGGCGACTCAGAAAGCCGCTGCTCCTGCGCGAGTACGCGTGGACTCCCCGGGGCGGAAATCCGGAACGGGCCGTCGACCGAAATCCTCAGTTCGTCGATTGGCTCAGGCGTCAGATTGATGCGGATGATCGGGTTCCAGGTATCAGTCGGCGTCAGCGCAGGTTCGGACTTTCCTGACGACTGGCCGTTCGACGACGAACTCAGCAGAGCCCAAGCAGCACCGGCCAGCGGCACGACGGTAGCCGTCGCCGCTGCCAGCATCCGTCGTCGCGAGTAAGTCGTTGAAGCATCCATGCAGATTTCCGTTGGCTCTCAGCCACCGCACAACTCAGCCACCGCACAACTCAGCCACCGCACAACTCAGCCACCGCACAACTCAGCCACCGCACAACTCGACCGCCACGTCAGCACGACGGTCGAGACGCGGCATTTTCAATCGTTCCGCAGCCGCAGCCCCACTTCGGCCAGCTTGGCGCGAATCTCGTTCAGCGACGTCACTCCAAAGTTCTTCGATCCCAGCAATTCGTCCGGCGTCTTGGTGATCAGCTCGCCGACTGTTGTGATATTCAGCCGCGACATGCACTTGCGCGACCGCACGGAAAGCTGCAGGTCCGAAATCGTCTGCTCGACCGCAGCTCGCTGTTCGGGAGACATATCGGACGACGGGACGAACGAATCCGGTTTCTTCGCCTCGATCGCCTGGCCAATGCTCAAACCATTCTGTGCGAGCAATTCGCGAACCTCGGTCAGCGATGTCTCGCCGAAGTTCCGACTCGACATCAGCTCCTGTTCGCTGATCTCCGTCAGGTCGCCGAGAGTGACAAGCCCCAGACGGTCCAGGCAGTTGCGGCTACGGACGGACAATTCAAAGTCCGCAATCGGTTTGGCCAGCATCTGATGCAACTTGTGCTCGGCCTTCTGAGATTCTTCGTCGTAGAACTGGCCTTCCGACGCATCGATATCCTTGAGGTACAGCCTCGCCCGCTCGTTCTGCGGATCGGCTTCCAGCACTCGGCGATAGCAGAACGCTGCCTGGTCGTACCGCTCGGTGTCTTCGTAAATGATTCCGAGATTCAGCAGCGATCCGACATGCAGCGGCGGCTTCGACAGCGCGCGTTCGTAAAGCAGTACGGCGTCATCGTCGTTGCCCTGCCGGGCGTTCTCATTGGCCAGCCAGAACAGAGCCCGCGAATGGTACGGGTCCATGTCGACAGCACGCTCGAAGTATTCAATCGCTCCCAGCGTGTCACCCTTGTCGGCCAGAATGCAGCCGAACTGGAATGAGTAATCCGCGCGGGAAACAGCCTTCGCGGCAATCGCCTTGAGCGCCGCTTGAGCCTCGTCGACCAGCCCGGTCATCCGCAGCGCACCGACTCGCTGCAGTTCCGCATCGACCGGGTCGTATCCCTGAGAGCCGGCCTTCGCGAATGCTTCAACAGCCTCGGCTGGCTGGCCGAGAGCGATGCAGACGTGCCCGAGACACAGCGAGCCAAGCGGATGCTTCTTCACTCCAGAAAGAAGCTGGTATGCGTCGCGGTGGCTGCCCAGAAAATGCAGAGCGGCACCCAGCTTCGTCCGCGTCGAATCGCTCGCTGAAGCAGGGTCTCCAACCAGACGGACAGCCGCCGTCACTTCCTGACGGACCTCTGTGGCCTGTTGGCGATTCACGGCCTTGCGAAGCAGCGACAGTTCGGCGATTCCGAACTCCACTTCCGTCTTCAGCAGATTACGAACGTCGTCCATCGAGCAACGATCGTTCTCGCCCCCCGGAGTACTATGCAGCACGAGCAACTCCTTTTCTGTAGTTGCAGTTCGACTATCAAAGCCAGGCGGCCTCGTTACCG
>JAPOLP010000179.1 GCA_029977045.1 Planctomycetota bacterium | reverse complement strand
TCCAGGGATTTTCGAAAGGTGGCACGATTGTATCGACGGCGTACGGTTCGCCCTTGCCGAGACTGACTGGCGTTTCCAGAACCTGCGGCCACTGAGCCGGTCCGCCATTGAGTACATCGCGGTTCGGGTGATCGTCTGCCGGGGCGGCGACTCGCTGCAGGTTGCCACCGACGGCCGAGGGAGCGTCGAGATAAAGCTGGTCGTCGATCTCGTACGCAAAGACGACTCGCTCGCCGTGCCGGTAGAAGCCGCGGTACTTGGTCGTCTTGTCTGCTGTTCCGGCTGGAAGTACTCGCGCGGCGGAGATTTCACGCGGCTGGCCGTCCATCAGGATGCCGCCAACGAAGCCGTGTCGGATTTCGGAGAACTTCAGAAAGCCGCCGCTCCACGCTGCTTCGTATTGCAGCGTCTGCGGATTGAAACACGTCGCCAGTTCGCCGTTCTCGCCGAGACGTACGCAGACGCCGCGAGCGATCGTCAGCTTCTCGCCCCGGAACACGCCGGCCTGCAGACTGCCGAGCTTTGCGTCATTCCAGCGGGCGTCTTTCCAGAAGTCCTCGTTCTGGTTGCCCCAGTGGCCGAGGTCGCCGCCGTCGAGGCCGGGAAACTCGGGCAGCAGTGGCGGGGCAGGATTCATCGCGCGGAAGTGAGCGGCCTCTTTGAGGTAGTAGTCGTAAACGCGGTCGCGGTTAACCGGGTGCTGCCAGTTCGCCCACAGGTCGGGATGCACGGGCTTGCGATCGAATGCGAACTTCGCGGGCCCGTGCGTGTGAGCCTGCGCGTGCTTGACGATCGACTCGATGTCCGACACCTGCGTGCCGCCGGGCCGTCCGAGATCGAGAACCAACTTGAGCACATCGAGCCGCTGCTGCGGAGTCATTGCCGCAATCAGACCTTCGGGCATCAGCGTTCCGACTTCGAGATGGTCTTCGATTTTGTCGCGCGGGATTGTGACTTGCTCGCCGGATGCCGGGTCGCGCAGGACGAGCGGCTTGCTCTTGTCGTCGGCTGGCTGCTCTTTCGCGGCGACGCGGTAACCCTTGTGAACGCGGCCATCGTCGGTCACGACGACGTGCGAAACGAACTCGGGTTTGACCTCTCGCTTCGGCCAGAGCAGAGACTCGACGATGTACTGAGCTTTGCGTTCGGCAGCGACCTTCGTCAGAGCCGGCCCGACGCTGCCACCGTACTCGCCGATCTTGTGACACTGCAGGCAGGCGAATTTCGGCGAGCCGAAAACCAGTGCCCCGCGATGAGCGTCGCCTTTTTCCGTCGCTTCTTTCAGCAGCGAATCCACCAGTTGCTGTGACCAGACAGGAGCCTTGAAGTCGTCAGCGCTCGTCGACTGGCTTGTCGCGCTGCCTGGTGCCGAATCGTCCCGCTCCCACAACAGCAGAGTGGAGTCGACTTTTGCTGGCGATGCTGCTGCGGTCGCGGATGCTCCGGCGATCTCGCGGACGCCGCGCGAAATCCTGACCCAGTCGACCGGCCCCGAAGAGCCGATGCCACCCTCAACCAGCCGTCCAATGGCGAGTCCACCGGCGACGGTTGGCCGACCAGTTGCTTCGATCTTCTGATCGGCGACGAGCTTCCCATCGGCGAACAGGCGAACGCGACCGGCTTCGTAAACCATCGCGACATTGTGCGGCTTGCCATCGCAGATCATCTCTTTGGAACGGACATGGTCCGGCGTCATGCCTGGCATGTATGCGGTCAGAAATCCGTTGCCGGTGAACGAGAAGATTTCCCAGTGGGCTCCGGATGCCTTCGTGTCGCTGGCGACGAAGATGTTGAAGCCATCGCGACGCAGAGCGGTCACACGGCATTCAACCGTGATTGGCGGTGACCGGTACTCGGCTCGTCCTTCGAGGACCGTTCCGGGAACAGCTGCAGGCGGTGCGGGTTTCTTCGTCGACCAGGTTCGCAGCACAGGCTTCTCGCCGGCCGGCTTGCCGTCGAGTTGCGGCAGCAGCCAGTTCAGGCCGTCGAGGTTATCCTGCAGCCGGGCCTCAGCGTTTTCCTGAGTGTGGTTGAGGATCCCGATCGGCCCGCTGTAGCCGCTGTCGCGAATGATCTTCAGCAGTCGCAGGTCGAGTTCGCCTTCGCCCAGCGGGACGATCTTCTGGCCGTGCTGGTCGCCGTCGCGGACCATTCCGTTGAGGTTCAGTGCCAGCAGGTGAGGCTGCATCGTCTTGAGCAGCTCAGCGAAACCGTCGACGTGCCCGTGCCCGTGATGCTGGTTGTAGACGATGCCGACGTTGGGCAGCTTCAGTTCGTTGATGATCGCGATCTGGTTCTCCGGCTCGCCGAACCAGCCACCGTGGTTGTACAGAGCAACCTTGCAGCCGATCTTCGCCGCCGCTTCGGCAATCGGTCGGATCCGGTCCGCCTCGGCTTTGACCCGCGCCGTCTGCTCCTCGGGCGTCTTCGGAGTGTCGCCGCCGCCAGTGATCCAGAGCTGCGGAGTCACGCCATGCTTCTTGAAGATCTCCAGCGTGTGTTTCGCTTCGTCGTTGAGCGTCGTTGGAAACCACCAGGCGGTCAGCTCGACACCGTGTCGCTTGCAGGCTTCGATCTCGGCGTCGAACGTCGGGATGTGCTTCGCCCGGTAGTCGTACGCGTACCGCTTAATGCCCAGCCCTTCGAGCATCGCGGCTCGTTCCTCCGGCGTCCGGTCGCGGTCATCAAACGGCACGATGCACCACGCGACCAGGTTCTTCCGGGCAAAGACGTCTGGCCTGTTTTGAGCGACAGCTTTTGAAGACGGCTGCGTCAGTTGTGACAGACACAGCGAAATGAGGACCAGGGCAGAGCAAGGCAGAAGCGGTCGACGACTCATCGGCTCACCGAAAGATTGCAGGAACGCGGACTTCTCGCGGACATTCAAACGCGAGGGGGGCAGCGAGTCTAGTGAGCCAACTGCAACCGGGCGAGTGGTCGATGGTTTCCGAGCAGTCTTCCCACCCGTGAGCCAACGACGCCACCTTCGTGCGTTTGCGTTTCTGTGCGAGCACGGTCAGGCCTGCACAACGACGTGTCTGCTCAATGACGTGCGGATCAGAATTCCGCGCTGACTACAGACCAGTCGTTTCGGCGGAATTCCTGACGAGGGCCGCCGGTAACGCATCTGCATTGACGAGAAACAGACGCACTCGCCCATCACGGCTGACGAAGCAGAGTTCATTCGCGCTGACTTGTTCCGCAACTTCGCTACCTGGCCTCGGGCGTCCTTCAGTGGCGTCGGGGCTGACCTGCAGGACGGCAGTGCCTGACGTCGTGACATCACTGACCTGCGGCTCGGCGTTACCGGTTACTGGTTTATGTGTCTCGACGATCGCCAGGTCTCGCAGCCACAGCGGCACGTTCAAGGTTTCAATACGATCGTCATCCCGCGCAATTCGCAGAGCCGAGTAGATGTCTGCAAACAGCGGATCCGGATCGATGTCCGCCACCAGTTGACGCTGACTCCAGCACACTCCGGAAACTGCGGCGACGGCCAGTGCCGCATGAACCAGTTTCAGTTCCGGAAGTCTCCAGCGAAACCGCTGTAGAAGATCGTGCGTCCCCACGAAAACACACATCGCACACAACGGGGTCAGGACGGTGAAGTACCTGGCACTCTCGCACTCAAACAGGACGAAGAACGCAATCAGGGCGGCTCCATAGCTGAACTCAGCTCTTAGAGTTCTCCCCGCGTTGACCAGCAGGCCAGTGATCATGGCCAACCCCACCAGCACGACAACGATACCACGACAGGCCAGCGGCCAGTCGCGCAGTCCGGCCCAGTCGAGAATCGGCAACGGCGAGTGCACAATGTGATAAACAAGGAAGTACTGCAGCGTATGCCGCGCGGTTTCGAGCCGTTCGCCGAGCGTGATCGCATCGGATGCCGCGTCGACGCCTTCCCGGAATTCCACGGGGTTGGACGTCGTCAGCCAGGTGACCGCACTGATCGTCTCTGTTGCCTGAGCCGCGACCACCGAATAGACGATGAAGCCAGCAAACGGTACACAGCAGATCGCCATCATCATCAGCTGCCGGAACCTGTCACTCCACGTGTCAAGTCGCGTGAGAATCCGCCACAGCCACGCAACGAAGACCAGACCGAGGTAAGGCTTCGTCAGCGGCAGCAGTGCCAGCGATCCGTAAAAGACAAACGGGTTCGGTCTCTGGCCCGTCGTCCCTGAAAACTTCATATGCACCAACCTCAGGCAGAAGAACGCTGCTCCAACTGCAGCCGTATCGGCGACTGTCGCCTGACCGGAATCCAGAAACGCTCGGCTGAAGGCCGTGACGGCAGTCACAGCCAGGGCGATCGGAACGTCAACAAACAGCTTCGCCCAGCGATAGAGTGCAACCAGCGACAGCAATGAAATCAGCAGTGTCCAGGCATGGAAGAGCCACACGGTTGATGGTGCAGGAAGGCCGCCGGACAGAGCAACCGGAACGGTGTAGAGCAGCGGAGTTCCCGGCGGCCATTCGGTGTGCGGGAGATACGGCTCCGATCGGCTCATCGAATACACGCCGTGGTACACGAGATTGTCGGCAAGAATCAGATAGCACGCAGCGTCGTTCCGGTTCATCTCCATCGACGTAACGGGTTTTCCAATCGCCGACAGACTTGTCAGCAGAAATGCGAGCAGCACGACCACCAGACCCCAGCGGTTCAACCACCCCGGCTCGTGTCCTGCTTCATTCTGTCCTGCCGCGACGGTCATCGTTCGCCCCGATACTTCGTCTGCCGATCAAGCGTGTTTGCGATACACCGCCCAGAACAGGTCTTCCGACGGGTATGGCAACGTCATCTCACCCGGCAGGCACTTCAGAACGCCGGCCCCCAGTCGAGCGACAAGCGACTGGTCCTGTCCGTGTTCCAGCAACGACCGAGCGTGGCCAATCGAAATCTTCTTTGACGGTCGCCCCTGCGCGATCTGCTCGAAACCATGATCGGCAAACAGCCGCCGCAGCGTCACGGGCGAGTACCACTGCAGAACGCTCGGCGGGCTGTATTCGTGCCAGTTCCGACCGAACAGTCGCGCCGACCAGCTGCGCACGTTCCACGTTTCGACGAGACACAGGCCCCCCGGTCGGACGAGTTCCGCAACCCTCTGCGTCGCCTGGTGCGGGTCGACAAAGTGGGCGACGACCTGAATCATCGAAACGACGTCGAACTGCGACTCAGCCGGCATGTCTTCGAGCGTGCCGCAGGCGACATCGAGATTCAGTTCCTCGCGAGCGTGCCGGGCCATCGTGGCATTCGGCTCGATCCCCTGCCCTTCCCAGCCAGCCTCGGCGAGGCCCTTCAGAATGAAGCCAGCAGCGGCACCGACATCAAACAGCCTGCCGGGTTCTGAAAACCGGGACAGGACGCGGGCGTAACGCCGACCGTGTGCGGTCAGCAGCTTCGCTTCGCTGAGATAGTCGTCGTAGCCTGCTCCACCGCCGAAAAAGTAATCGTCGTCGTACAGCGACTCGACATGCCCCGTCTGCTGTTCTGGCACAGCAAACCGATGCGAACACGTCGGACACTCGCGAATCCAGACGCCGTATTTCTCAAACAGCTTCTGCGACGGTTCGCCGCAGAGCACGCAGTTGTCGCCCGGTCGCGCTGCAGCCTCGTTCGACGCTGCAGCGTGATTCAACGTTGACGTTTTCGGATGCTCAAGCAGCTGTGTCATGCGACCGTATTCCGATTGAGTTTTCTCGCCAGAGAATGAGCCTCGCCCACCGTCAGTGATCAGGTTCCTGCGACCTGCAGTTGCTGCGGACTGCCCTGCCCTTTCGACGCCGCGACTGCCCGTGCATGATCGCGCATCGGGCGGACGTCCCAGTGCTTCGTCATCAGATCAATGATCCGACCGACGAGTTCGACCTTCCGGGCCGACTCAACGCGCATCGCCGGGAAGAAGCCAAGATCCGAGTCGTCATCGCAACCCAGAAAATCCAGCGGGTGCAGCAGCAGTGACGGAGCGACGCCCGCCGCGCGGCACATCGTCAGAGCCATTCGCCAGTAGGTCATCGCCAGGCCGCGTGATAACTGATCCAGATACAGCAGGTAGCTGACATGGATCGGGACCTTGAACAGCGGCATCGTCGTCACGGGAATCTCCAGCAGCGGGCCGTCGTCAAGCGGCCAGAAGTACGGCTTCAGTGGACGGATGCCTTCCTTCATTGTGCCGAACAGCTTGCTGCGTTCCTTCTTCTCTTCCGGATCAAGCTTCGCCGTCATGAAGTAGTACATCCGCGCCAGCGGCCCGAGGAATGTCGGGAACGTCGAGCAGTCGTACTCATACTCGCGCTGCGTCAGCACCTTCAGCACGTCCGGCGAGAGACTGAAACCTGGGCCGCGGAATCCGATCGGCGATTCGCCCGTCGCGAACTGCAGAGCGTCCTCAGTCCGCGCGAATTCCTCGTCGATCTTCTCCAGCGAATACAGGTGCAGCCAGGGTTCGTGGTGGAACGAGTGATTGCCGACCTCGTGCCCGTTATCAGGAATCATTCGCAAGGCGTCATGATTGCGTTCGAGAGCCGCGTCCTGTCCGACGACGAAGACTGTAATCTTCAGATTCCGCTCGTTCAGAAAGTCGATAAACCGCGGCACAACGATGTCGAGATACGACGGGAACGACTCCCAGCCGGCATCCCCGTGCGTCTTCATGTACGACCATTTGTTGTCGAGATCGAGCGACAGGCTGGCAATGGGACGGGACATGGGAAGCACCAGAATTCGGAATGCGGAGTTCGGAATGCGGAATGCGGAATGGATTTTCGCTGATTGGCAGATGTGAGTTTTCGACTGAGTTCGTTCGATCGCTTCAGACCCGAAGGGCCGGCTCTATGCCAGCCTCGGGCGCAGCCCGGGGATACCTGCCAGACAACTCGGGGAAGCCCCAAAGGGGCGACGCTAAATGTTTTTCGGTTAGAGCCGCCCCGTTGGGGCTCGGATGATGCTTGTGATTCTGCAACCCAGGGCTGCGCCCTGGGCTGGCATAGGACCGGCCCGTTGGGCCTTCTCGACAGCGAACTCGTTGCCTCTGTTGAAGATTAAGAATCGCAAACGAACTCGTCCGTGACTCCCGCCTGGCTAACCGAGGGCTGCCAACTCGGCCTTGATCTTCTGGCTCTCAGCCCCTTCAACCAGCAGCATCTTTGCTGCATCTTCGGCCAGCCGGACGGTCTCGTTGACGTTCAGGGTGCCGTTAACAATGTGAGCGGAGTTGATCGCGTACACGCCGGGCAGCGACGTCTTCATCGGCGGCAGGTTCTCCGAGTACCGCAGCGTCGACAGCGAGACGACGTTGCGGACGCGCGAGATCTTGAAGTCGATGACGTCGTCACGACGGAAGTGCGGGTACATTCTTTCGAGGGCCGCGACGAAGCGTTCGCGGATCGACTCGTTGGATTCCTCGAACAGCGGATCGTCCGGGCTGACGTACTTCGGCAGGTAGACGAGACTGTTGCCGCCGAATTCCTCGCGGTCGACCAGCGTCGACATCTCGATGACCGCCGTGAACGGCACCCAGTCGTCAGTGATATTCGTCACGTAGAACTGAGCCAGCGGCCGCTTCAGCAGGACCGACGCGCAGACGATGCCCTGGTACTGCAGGCCGTTGTGCCGCGAGTGCTCGTCGTCGCTCAGATCCGGGCAGAGCTTCGAAATCACCGGCGACGGCGTCGTCAGGATCACGCGATCAAAGTCGGCGTATCGTCCGTCGCAGGTTTCGACGATCGGTGTGCCGTCGACCGTGAGCGCGACATCGTGAGTCGCCTCGCCAGTCCGCACATCGACGCCGAGTTCGACCAGCCGTTCGGTCCAGCGATCCAGAATTCTCGCATAACCGCCGCGCACGTAACCGAACATCTCTTTCTTCAGGCCGGTTCGCCGCGCTGCGTACATGCGGGCAATCGTCGACCAGATAAACGCAGCCGACGCCTTCGTGTAGTTCTCGCCGAGTTTGGCTCTCAGCAGAGGCAGCCAGATCTTCTCGAATGTGCGACGCACTGAAAGCCTCCGCAGCCAGTCGGCCACCGGCGTTCGTTCGAGCTTCTTCCAGTCAGTCAGTTTCGACGCGTAAAAGATCGTCGCACCAAGGCGAAACTTGTCGATCAGGTTCAGCGGCGGAAACTTCAGAAACTCAAGGTTGTTCGACATCGAGTAGAGCTGCCCGTCGGTGAAGAACCCGGTCTTCGTTTCGACCCAGTTCATATCGTCATCGAGTCCCAGCTCGCCAAGCACCTTCCGGAAGTGCAGATCGGACAGCAACGTGACGTGGTAGTGGCGATCCCAGGTGACATTGCCAACCTGCCACGCGTCCGCCAGTCCCCCGAGATGCGGAGCAGCTTCAAGCAGCGCGACCTGCTCACCAGCTTCGGCCAGTCGATGCGCCAGCGTCATGCCGAGAATACCGCCGCCGATGATCCCGTAGTGCGTCATGGGTCCTCTGTCACTGGTCCGTGGTCATTGGTTGGTCGCAAACCGTGCTCAACAGACGGCGGCTGGTTCGGGAACTGCGACAGGAGAAGTCAGCTCGGTGACGTCGCCATTGCTGACGGAGTATTCGAGTTCGCAGGCCGGGCAGCGGAGTTTCGGGAAGTTGGCGGCCACTCCGGTCGGGAACTTCACAATGAGCTGTCCGCAGCGGCAGACGCAGCCGACGGAACGGGCCGGTGAGCCGAGGACCAGGTGAAAATCGGGAACGGACCTCGTCACAACCGAGCCCATGCCAACCATCGCGAATCGGCCGATCGTCAGGTCGTTACCGATCGTTGCCCCAGCCCCGACCGTCGCCCCCTCTCGGACGAGCGTCGGCAGCGTGTGCTCGTCATGATCGGACGGTCGAAGCTGCTTGAGGTCCGGGGTCGTCGCTCGCGGAAAGCGGTCGTTGGTGAAGATCGTTCCGGCACTGATCATCACACCGTCTTCGATCGTCACGGCATTGCAGACGTAAACCATCGCGT
>JAPOLP010000683.1 GCA_029977045.1 Planctomycetota bacterium | reverse complement strand
GTCAATGCATGGATCCCGGTGAGCCTTGTCTGTTCGCCTGATAGATTTGAAAGTCCGCTGTTCTCCAGACCAGCGTTCTCGCCACTCGCACATCCACCGAGGCACGTCCTGCCATGAAGTTTCTTGAGGGGCACACCGTCGGCATCGATCTCGGCACGTCCTATTCGGCGATCGCCCATCTCGACGAACACGGGACTCCGACCATCCTGAACAATGCGAACGAAAGCCCGATTACTCCGTCGATTGTCGTCCTCGGTGATGAGGGCCGAGTCATTGTCGGTCCAACACCCGAAATGATGGCTCAGGAAGGTGCCGACCGAGTGGTTGTCGGGATCAAACGTGACATCGGGAATTCTGCCTACGAGCGATATCACGAGGGCCGACGGCTCACCCCGGAACTCATTTCGTCGATGATCCTGATGAAACTCCGCAAGGACGCCGAGAAGCAACTCGAACCAATCACCAACGCGGTCATCACCGTTCCGTACTATTTCAACGAACCAAAGCGACAGGCGACGAGGCACGCCGGCCGGATCGCCGGGCTGAACGTCATTGACATCATCAACGAGCCGACAGCGGCGACGCTCGCGTACGCCTGGCAGAAAGGCGAACTCGGAAACCCCGACCTGCCCAACAAAGCTCGGACGATTCTCGTCTACGACCTTGGGGGCGGAACATTTGATGTCACAGTCGTCCGTTACACACCAACGGAATTCACAGTTCTCGGCACCGACGGAGACACACTGCTGGGGGGACTCGACTGGTCTCAGCGAGTCGCGGATTGGCTTGCAGCGGAATTTGATTCGGAATTCGGTCTCAATCCAATGACCGACCCGATGGCACAGAAGGCTCTGCAGATCGAAGCCGAAGCAGCCAAACGCGACGTCAGCCTCTTCGGCCAGTCATTGATCGAATTTGAACATCACAGTCAGAAACTCGTCCGGGAACTCAAACGCAGCAAGTTTGAAGCGTTGACGCTCGACCTGCTGCAGCGAACCAGGGACACCACCGAATTCGTTCTCGACCAGGCTGGGGTCGACGGAAAGCAACTCGATGAAGTTCTGCTGATCGGTGGCTCAACCTCAATGCCCGCCGTCGCTGATATGTTGAGAACTCTCACCGGACGTGAGCCTTCCCGGGAACTCAATCCACAGACCGCCGTTGCACAGGGGGCCGCAATTCACGCCGCAATCCTGCAGGCTCGGCACGCCGAGGGCAAAGGCCGGGCGGCGGAATCACTCGTCAGGCGTTTGCGGTCGGTAACAACAAAGGACGTCAACTCTCACTCGCTGGGCGTCGAAGTATCAGACGCGAAGAACCCAAAGAAGAAGCGGAATCACATCATGATTCCACGCAACACGCTGCTTCCTACGTCAACACGGCGACGGTTCAAGACGACCACAGACAATCCACGGTCGATCCACGTCAGGCTGCTCGAGGGCGAGGCTCCGGATGTTTCGAGCTGCACATTCGTTGGTGACTTTCGCCTGATCGGGCTTCCCAAAGACCTGCCCAAAGGCTCGCCCGTCGAGATTGTCTACGGATACGACGACCTCGGGCATATTCATGTAACACTGAAAGAGCTGACTGGTAACCGGGCTGCACATGTCGACATCGCGTGGAGCCACGGACTCGATGACCAGGCAATCGACGCACTTGGCAAACTCGCGTCGCGGTATAAGGTCGAGTAACTCCGCGTCGCAGTGAGTCAGGGCTGTCAAACAATGGCCGACCCCGGAATTACTGCCCGAACAGCTCCCGAAAGGACAGGAACGTGCCGACAGCCAATCTGCTCGTCATTCGCGGTGTCGAACAAGGTAAGCGTTTTGAACTCGACGGCACAGAGGTCAGCATCGGTCGTGGTGTCCGGAATCAAATCCGAGTGCTTGACACCGAGATGTCGCGACAGCACGCGATGCTCACTTACGCAGATGGTGCGTTCGTCCTCAGCGACCGCAACAGTTCCAACGGTACGTTTCTGAACGGTCTGCAGATCGCATCGCATCGCCTGGCGAACGGTGATCAGATTCAGATTGGCAGGACGACGCTGCTGTTTTCGGAAGAGAAGGAACGCAAACCGCTCTCCGTCGACATCGTCCCATCACACGCCAATGAAGACGCTTCACAGATCGTCGGCCAGGTGGGGCACGACGAAGGCCGCCGCCTGCTGGAACGGTCGGCCCGCGAACCGTCCGACGCCTCGCGGGCAAAGCGTTCGATGGCGAGCCTCCGCCTCCTGTACCGCATTTCGGAAGAGGTCGTTAGTTCTTCTCTGTCAATCGAGCAGCTGCTGCAGCGAATTCTGGACACGACACTCGAAGCTGTCGGTGCCGACCGAGGGTGCGTCCTCGTGACCGACCCTCAGACAGGGGAACTTGCCCCGAAAGCAATCGCGTACCGG
Organism: Planctomycetota bacterium; assembly: GCA_029977045.1. Lineage (GTDB taxonomy): Bacteria > Planctomycetota > Planctomycetia > Planctomycetales > Planctomycetaceae > JAPOLP01. Next base: position 1,616 of record JAPOLP010000683.1, on the reverse strand, counting down.
CACTCGGGCCACCGTCTCGACCGGATGCCGGTGTCGAGCAGCATTGTTGACTACGTACTTAAAAAGGGCCAGGGAATCCGCACATCCGACGCTCGCGCTGACAGCCGATTTGCCAGCGGACTGAGTATCGTCCGAGAGGGCATCCGCGAAGCCATGTGCGTTCCGATGACTGGCCGCTACGAACTGATGGGCGTGCTTTATGTTGACACAACGGTCTCGACGGACTTGCTCGCCGAGCCCAACAGTGTGGCCACGCAACTAACCGACGACGAACTCAGCCTGCTGGCCGCGATTGGCCGACAGGCCGCACTGGCCGTCGAGGATCACCGCTATCAGGAAGCCTTTGTCAAAGCCGAGCGGCTGGCTGCTGTCGGGCAGACGATCGCGATCCTCAGTCACCACATCAAGAACATCCTGCAGGGCGTACGCGGCGGCAGTTACCTGATCGACAACGGCCTGCGTGACGACGACCTCGAGATGGTCGAACAGGGCTGGTCCGTCGTCGACCGAAACCAGAATCGCATTTTTGACCTGGTGAACGACCTGCTCACACTGAGTAAGGAACGGCAGCCGAAACTCGAAGCCGGAGACATCAACGAACTGGTCCGTGACATCCATGATCTGATGCGAGGACGAGCAGACGAACTGCAGATCGCCCTGAAGCTGGCACTTGCCGACGAGTTACCCACAGCGACCTTCGACCAGGAAGGCATTCACCGCGCGGCACTCAACGTCGTCGTCAACGCCCTCGACGCGCTCAACGGCCACGAGAATGGCATTGTCGAACTGCGAACCGGCCAGTCTGCGGACGGCGTCGAGGTGTGGATTGAGATCGCGGACAATGGCCCCGGCATTCCGGATGACCAGCTCGAAGCCATGTTTAACATTTTTGAGTCAACAAAAGGGTCGGCTGGAACCGGAATCGGCCTGGCTGTCAGCCAGAAGATTCTGAGAGAGCACGGCGGCGAGATCGAAGTCGAAAGCCAGCTCAACCGAGGCTCCCGCTTCCGCCTGATCTGGCCCGCTAATGAAGACGGTGCAAGACGATCGATTCCAGCAGCAAACTGATCGTTTTGAGTCTGTCACTCAGCGAATCAGTTGCAGGAACCGGTCGAAATCGTATTCCAGCGTAAGTTGCGACGGATCTAGTTGCTGAATCGCTGAGTCGAGCGGGGAATATCTCCGTGCCGCGACCAGGCTGTTTCGTGCCTCGTCGAGTTGCTTTCGCTGAAACTGTCGCCTGGCGATCTCGACGAGACTTCGTTCGAAGAGTCGGTCGCGCAGGCCGAGCCGAAAGCCACCATTATTCAGCAGGAACTCGCGGTCAGGTTCTGTGGGCTGAAACTCGATAATGAGTTGGTCGAGCGTTTCCAGTTCCGCAGCAGTGGCGTCCCGCAACAAAGATCGCATCGCTCCCAGAAGCAGCGCATACCTGGGCCGCACTCGTGAATGAACAGAGTCGGGTTCGGGGATGTGCATTCGAAGTCGGCTCCAGCCCTCCGCACTCCGAAATAACTGCGGTCGAACTTCTCCATCAACCTCGACCTGTCGGCGCTGGACCGGACACAACTTCGAACTGAGCCTTTGGAATGCTTTGAATTTACTGAGCGATTCTG
>JAPOLP010000997.1 GCA_029977045.1 Planctomycetota bacterium | reverse complement strand
GCGCGTTGATTTCGGACTTGAACGGTTCCAGCGGCTTCAGCGTTTCCGACAGCTCGTAATCGGTGCCGTCCTTTTCCGGCGTCCACGACGGCATGATCACTCCGTTCGGAGTGAAGAGGTACGCCGTGCGGATCGGTGCCGCAGCCGTTGCTTCGGCGGCGAGGCCGTTCGAGGTCAGCATCGCGTCGAGCAGTGGCAAGCTCATAAGAGTGCCGGTCCCCTTGAGCACGGACCGTCGGGAAACCTGCACTGGTTTGCGAATGTGAAACGTCATTTTCGTTCTCCGTCGCCGCGGCGTTTGAGAAACGGCTCGCTCTCAACCACGGCCAGAATCAGCTCGGCAAAGCGGTAATCGTTCTGCTGCAGTCGTTTGAGAATGTCGTCAACGGCGCAGCGGTCATAGTACTCAAGTCCGCGGCCCAGGGCGTAAGTCAGCATTCGCTCGGAGAAGACGCGAGCGAAATCCGTGCTGCGGGTTTTAAGGATTGTGACGAGTTCAACCGGTCCGCTGAACGAGAGCCCGGCTTCCAGCTCGCCACCGGCGTCGATCGGACGACCGTTATCGTTGTCCCGCCAGCGACCGATCGCGTCGAAGTTCTCCAGCCCGAAACCGATATCGTCCATTGTTCGGTGGCACGCTGCGCAACCGGGATCCGCGCGGTGCTGGACGAGCTGTTCGCGAAGTGACGCGTCTGGTTTCGCTTTCTGAGTCTCTTCGAGTCCCGGCACGCCAGGCGGCGCGGGCGGCGGATCCTTACCGAGGATATTTTCCATAATCCACTTGCCGCGTTTGACTGGCGAAGTGCGGTTCGGATTCGATGTCAGCGTCAGGATGCTCGCGTGAGTCAGCACGCCCAGCCGACGCTGCGGGTTCAGCGTGACGCGCTGGAACTCGTCACCATTGATGTTCGCGATGCCGTAATGCTTCGCCAGCCGCTCGTTGACAAACGAAAAGTCTGCGTCCAGGAAGTCGAGAACGCTGCGGTCGTCGCGCATGATCGACTCGAACACCGCCAGCGATTCGTGCTTCATCGCCGCTCGCAGATCGTCGTCCCAGTCCGGGAAGACCTGCGGATCGGGAGACAGCTCGTCGAGCGACCGCAGATTGAGCCACTGCTCGGCGAAGTTGTCGACGATCGCTCGTGCTTTGTCGTCAGCGAGCAGCCTCTTCGTCTGCTGGCGAAGAACCTCTGGTTTGCGGAGTTCGCCCCGCTCGGCAAGAGCCAGCAGTTCGTCATCGGGCGTGCTGCTCCACAGGAAGTACGACAGCCGCGACGCGAGTTCAAAGTCGGTGATGCCGCGCTCGGCCATCGGGTCGTCGGGGTTCTCGTCCGACTCGATGCGGAAGAGGAACGACGGCGAAACTAGCACCGCCTGCACGGCGAGCTGCATTCCGAATTCAAACGGCTCGCCATCGGTCACGACCATCTCGACCATGCCCGCGTACTTCTGCACTTCCTCGTCGGTCGGCAGCCGCCGAAACGCTCGCCGCAGAAACGGTTGAAGTGACTTCGTTGCTGACTCGCGAATGCTGAGTCCGCTTTCGTCCGGCCAATCGAGGATGAAGCGGCTGAGCAGCTCGCGATTCAGTGGCTGGACAATGTCGACGTGCGCGATGTGCAGATTGCGATCGGCCTTTCCCGCTTCGTAAAAGTCGTTCGTAAACGCGACGGCGATTCGGTGTTCGCCTCGCGTCAGAGGGAGCGTCGTTCGGTGTTCGCTGGGCTGCTTACCTTTCACGGCAAAGGATTTCGCGGCCTTGCCGTCGAGACGCAGTTCCATGTTCGACGGTTCGTCGCCGGCGGAATCTTCGCGAGCACGGATCACGACTTCGTAACTACCGTCGAATTCCGCGTCGAACGTCAGGAACAATTCTCCGTTGCTCGGCATTGCCCAATAGTCACCACCGAGACGAAAACTCGCATTGCCTTTCGTGAGGTCATTCTTCGCAAACCGCCGAGCGCGATCTTTCTCCGAGTACGCGGTCAGCGCGGCCTGAGCGACGGCTTCAGCAGCGTCGAGATACTTCTCCAGTAGCAGCGGCGAGAGCGACAGCACATCGCCGATATTGTCGAACCCGTAACCGACGTCGTCGGACGGGAAACTGTCTGCCGGCTTGAAGTCGACGCCCAGCAGATCACGAACTGTGTTGTTGTACTCGGCCCGGTTGAGACGCCGGATCGTGACGCGGCCCGGGTCGGCGATCAGTTCGCAGTCGAGGTTGTAGAGCGTGCTTTCGAGCCAGGGAACCAGCTTGTCGAGCTGCTCTTTCGGCGGTTGCTCGGCATCCTTCGGCGGCATCGCTCCGGTTTCGAGCATCGCGAGCACGGTCTGCCAGTGCTCGCGGGCCTTGCCTTTGATGATGTCCCTCGAGGTCGCTTCGGCGTACTTCGAGAAGTCCAGCCCGCCCTGTGGATCATCCGCGTTGTGACAGTCGGCGCAGAACTGCTCAACGAACGGCAGCATGTCCTGGCGAAACAGGTCCGGCGGAGGTGGCTCTTCGGCGGCGACGACCGAAACGCCAACGCTACTGACAATCGGCGACGTCTCCGGCGACGGTGCGAAGATGAAAAACGCCGCCGCGAGGGCCGTCGAACCGATCCCGATCCCCAGCAGCCAGCGCTGATTCCCTGAGAATCGTCGAGTCATCTGAGCCCGGTTCCTCTCGACCGGACGTCGCTGCGTGCCCTGTGCCCCGGTGCGTTTTCTCGATCGGGTCTTCCGCACCGACTGCGGCTGCTCCTGACTGGGGCGCTGCTGCGACTGGTC
>JAPOLP010000958.1 GCA_029977045.1 Planctomycetota bacterium | reverse complement strand
CGCGGCGATCTTTGCCTGGAAGATGTCCAGCCGGATGCTCGAAGTGAAACAGATGATCGACCCGGCTCTGATGCGAATTCCCGTGCTCGGACACTGTATGCGCTGCTTCGCGCTGGCTCGCTTTTCGTGGGCGTACTTCCTGACGCAGCAGACCGGGATGCCGGTGATTCACAGCCTGAAGGCGCGCCTCAATGCGACCTCGAACGGGGCCTTCATCGGGGCGACGGACAACATCTGCCATGACATTCTGGAAGGCGACACGCTGACGGAATCACTGGCTGCGTCGCGACTGTTTCCTGAAGAGTATGTCGAGATGGTCGCCGTCGCCGAGCAGTCCGGCACGGTCCCCGAAGCGCTGCACCGACTGAGCCCTCAGTTTGAGGAAGACGCTCGACGTTCGATGAAGGCTCTAACGCGAGCCGCCGGCGTCGTCCTGTGGCTGTCCGTCGCGATCTTCATCGTCATCTTCATCTTCCGCTTCGCGATGTGGTACGTCGGAATGCTGGAAGGCGCGCTTGAGGGCACGTACTGAGAAACCAGTGGCAGCCAGGCGTGCTGCTATCGCAGAGCCCACACGACCGTCGGGTCACACAAGAGACAACCGTTAAACGGCTTTGACTTGCCTCGGCCTACTTCAGGAAGAAAAAACGTTCGGCCTGCTGGACGGTCTTCGGGTCCAGCTTGCGGAGTTCCTCGACGTACTCGCGACCCTTGACGACGTGCGGCGGCAGTTCCGCCTCTTTGCCGGCAACCGCTTCCTCGGCGACGTCCTTTGACGTGACGAGCATGTAGCGAACGATCGCCCGCTTGATCGACGGAATGTTGTACGGGTCCTGAACATCTTCGCCGTCAGTCGTCTTCTTCGGCGGTGCCTGCGTGCCGCGGTACATCGTCATCAGGCGATCCTGCACTCCCCAGTCGTTCCAGCGGGCGAGGTCGGCGATGACCAGATCAGCCAGTTCTGGACGCTCGAGCAGAATCCGCATCGACTCGCGGAGACGTTCGGGTTCGATGCGGCCTTCGGCGTATTTCCACATGAACCGCAGCGCCTGCATGGCGGCGTAGGTTTCGCTGAACGGCACACTCGCATCTTTGAGCTTTGTCTTCTCGATGACATCCAGACCATCCTTGCCCGTCAACAAGAGGTAGCCGCTCATCAGGCCGTCGATCCCCAGGCGGAAGTCTTCGGTCTCCTCGACAATGCGTTTTTCGATGGCCTGAGCGTCGTCTTTATCGCCGCACAGACCGATCAGCAGTCCGTACAGGCCGAGGCGGGTTGCGGGTGTCTCTGGACTGGTGACCCACTTCCGGAGCTTTTCGCGCGGCATCGTGTCCGAGAGCTGGGTGATGTCCTCGTAAGGAGCGTTCGCGAATTCGCCGTACGCATCGTTGGCGACCAGCGGGTCCGGGTACTCCAGAAACTTCAGGTAGTAGGCGAGCCGTTTGGCCGTCGGCGTTTCCGGAGCCGGTGCCTGGGCGATGTAGTTGAAGCTGGCTTCAGAGACTTCCAGCGGGCTGCCCCATTCGATCGCCGTTCCCTTGCTGCCCATCAGCATGAAGAGGTCGCCAACCTTGCTTGCGCGGTATCGAGGCAGCGTGATCCGGTCGCCGACCTTCAGTGCGTCTTTGTGATTCCGCACGATCTGCTTGATTTCGTAGACCGTCGTGCCGGCGGATGTTTCCGTTGGCTTAGTGCCATCGGCCCACTGGACGAGCACCGCAGCATCGGCCTGAGCGAGTTGCTCGGCCAGAGTCAGCGACGGAGCGGAACAGAACGGACAGCTCAAGACGGGAGCAACCGCCAGTGAGAGCGTCAGAGTCGCAGCCAGTGCGGTTGTCAGAATGGATTGTGCTGAAACTCGCATCGTTCAGCCTCCAGCGATTGGTGAGTTATGAGGGGCGGTGTGTCGTGGAAACGGTCAGTCCTACTGGATGACGACCGCGTCATCAATTGAGTACAGGTAGCCGGGTTCGATCTCTTCGCCGATGTGGAACACGCCGACGACGTCGAACGGTCGCAGTTCGATGTATTCCGTCTCGGCGCCTTCCTTCAGAAACACGTCGATCAGGTCGTAGGGCAGGGGATTGCGACCGAAGCAGCAAAGCTGTGTGTCGCGGGCAAGCGTGAACGCTCGCACGTCGGTCTCTGAAAACGGAGGGATCATGAAGCCGCGAATGCGGATACGTTTTCCGTCGAGTTGCTTAAGCCAGTCGGGCATCATCCCGGGAGCTTCCGGAATGACCGGGTCCATATTCAGAACCTTGAGCAGGTCGACGTCGTCGAAACTGACGCGAAGAGCTTTCTCAGTGCCTTCTGCTTTAAACGTCTTCGACGGAATGAGTAGCTTGATCTCGCGTTTCTGCATGTCTTCCGATGGTTGACCGGGGGATGCCGGGTCGGCAGCGGGGGACACTGGATCGGCAGAGTTTGCCGCGACGGTTGCTGTTCCATCGGGAGTGGCAGCGGGATTGTCCACCTGCGGATCAGCAGTGCTCGAATCGCCGGCGTTCTCAGAAGTGGCTGACTCGCTGGCGTTGTTAGGCGTTTTGACGGACTCGACGCTCGCCGATTCGTCCGTCTTCGTCTGGGGCTCGGCAGCGTCTCCAGCTACAGCGTTGTCCTGAGCGTCGACGTCGACTTCGGCGGTGGTTGGAAGAGACTCAACCGATGCCGTGATCTCGTGGTAGCCGTCCGACTCGGAGTCCCCGCAACCGATCGTCACAACCGGAAGAATCAGCAGCGTCAAAGCGAGGCAGTGGAGTCGGCTCATGATCAGTACATGCTCTTGGCAAGTCCGACGTGGTCTGCAACGACTTCAAATGTCGGATTCATCTCTCCGGCACGTCGCAGGTCGCGGAGCTTCAATGTGCCGGCGACAGCCACGAGGCCAGTGGTAAAGGTTGCCGGCGG
>JAPOLP010000925.1 GCA_029977045.1 Planctomycetota bacterium | reverse complement strand
TTCGACATCGCGAATGTATTCGTAAGGTCCGTCTTCGCGAATCTTCTGCACCAGCTCGGCGATCTGCAGCTGAGACTCGTACGCGGCGATGCTTTTCAGCTTGGCGTCGAAGGCTGACTCGTCGCCGTGCACCTCAAGCTGCGGGTCGGCAGGGAAATCGCAGTAGACCGCCAGCTCGTGAACCTCAGGCACGGCCAGAGGATCGCCCAGCTCCGGCCAGATCTTTCCGGACGCGTGGAACAGGCTGATCATCAGCTCGCCGTTCGTGATCTTGTGATCGGGATGCAGGTCATTCTGAGTCGCCACAAACACTCGCGTCGGACGCAAGTCGCGGAGTGTATGCGTGAAGGCGTTCTGCAGTCCCGTGTAGCCAGCCGCCGCCGGTTCACCCGCAGCAGCCGGACGCCGACCGATAAACCGTGTCAGACCGCCATCCGGGAAGCCGAGAAATGTGATCTGGTCCTCGCGAACTCCCAACAGCTCGAACGAGCGAATCGTTTCCTGCCGACGGATGTCAACAATCCCATCCTGATGATCCGCCTGGCAGTAACCGAGACAGCCGTCGGTCACAACAACGCACTGCACATCAACACCAGCCTGCACTGCCGCCTGAATCAGCAGGCCAGCCCCGATGCACAGGTCGTCGTCGTGAGGCGCAACGAACATCCAGACGTGCCCGGTCAGCGGCGACTCGTTGACGGCCTCTTCCAGCGAGCCCTGCACGACCGGTCGGTCATCAATCAGTCGCGTGAAGCGAAACATGCTGGTTGATACAGAAGAACGTTCGATCGAAGAGTCCATCGGGCGTCTCGCTTCTCGTCTAAATCAATCGCGTCTGACGTACGGCCAGAAGAACGACCGTGATGCCAGAAGGAAGTTTTCCATGCTACAGCGGCGGAGTGCGACGGGAAATCGACTCGATCAGAGCCCATCCGAAAGCCACGCGACCGCACATCAGCGCGGTACGAACCCCGCCAGAGTTCTCATCGGACTCGCGACTGCTGCGCATGAGCCAGGACCGAACAGTCGTCGTGACCGGACAAATCGGAGGCGTCACTGACGGCGAAGCAGCAATCGCCTCAACCATCTCTGCGGCCTGCGGTGACTTTGAGGTTTCACAGCTCGGCTGGCGGTGCGCAAGTCGCACATGTGGCGGCAGGAAACACGGGCCCTGCTGCTTGAGGGTCCAAGCCCAACGGCGTCTGCAATCACTCGAAATCCCCGCAAAACAGGCCATTTCAGGCCCTTCACCAGAAACTTGCAAAGGCAATTCGGCAGGGGTATCGTACCGCCCCTTCGCAGCATGGAAGGCTCAACCTGAGCCATTCGGCGCGACATGGTGGCTATAGCTCAGTTGGTTAGAGCGCTGGATTGTGGTTCCAGAGGTCGCCGGTTCAAATCCGGTTAGCCACCCCTAAGCCGGTATCGACTCACGTCGTGCCGGCTTTTTTCGTTTCGGCGAATCCCGAATTAGCACGAAGCCCCGTGCGGCAGCCTCCGCGACTCGGCCGTTGAGCCCGCTCGTTGTGGTTTCGCGTGTACGCCCACTCGTCGTGAGCGACGCCAGGCAAGCCCTCCGGCCCGTCGCTGGCCGCAATGTCGACCGGATGGCTCGCGCCGTTCCGCGACGCCGGCTGGCCGACAGGAACTGACCCTGCGAATGCGCGGGTTCAGCGTAGCCGCACCTCAAAGATGCGGGCGTGGTCGAGGCCGTTGGTTTTGGTGATGAGGATTCTCAGCGAGGACGTCGTCGTCCCTGGCTGGAGTGAGTGGCGACGGAGGCGGTGGTAGTTGCTGGTGATGCTGCAGAGCGTGAGCCACTCGCCGTCTTGGTTGATCTGGATGCTGTAGTCGCGGACGGTCTCTGGTTGCGGGACGCCCCAGGTCATGCGGGAGGTGTAGCCGTCGTGATGGCTGAGCGTCAGGTGGCGGTGCATTCCGGTGTCGAAGACCAGTTGCACCGTGTCGATCGGCTGCGGCTCGTCCCAGTCGAACTGGATCCAGGCAGGCAGCTCGCCGGGCAGCGACATCCAGCGGTGAGTGCCTGCCACCCGGCGATCCGGTGAAACGCCGCGCTCGCCGTGAACGCTTCGGGTCTGGCCGGACCGGATGTTGGAGGCCTCGCCACCGGGCTGCTCGCTGGAGGCCGAAATGCGTGCCGTGAAGACGGGGTCGGTGTCCGAGGCGTACGGGCGACCGATCAGAAACGCGTCGTCGCGGAGCAGGCGTTGCTGGATGGCTGCAACCAGCTCCGGCTGCGACGCGATCTCTGCAGCCGGGACGTTCTTGCTGGCCGCGAGGGCTGCTGCCGTTCCGACTCCCTGACCGACGGCGGCGCACGTGGCCATTACGCGAGTCGACGAGAACGCGACGTGAGTTGCTGACAGGTTCCGACCGGCGAACATCAGGTTGCGAATGTCGCGAGCCACGCAGCTCCGCAGCGGGATGTCGTAGAGGTACGGCAGCGCGTGCTGGACGCAGGGTTCCTCGTCCGGCCTGTCGACGCCGTCCGGCGGGTGCAGGTCCATCGACCAGCCGCCATACGCGATCGCATCGTCGAAGACGCGCGACGTCTCCAGATCCTGCTGAGTCAGAATGTGCTGGCCGATGAACCGCCGGCTTTCGCGTTTGCCGGGCAGGAATCCGATCCATTCCAGAGCCCAGCGAGCGGCGTCGAACGGGTCGTCGTCGGGCGGTGTTCCCGGCGGGCCGTTCTTGACGTGGTTCCAGATGCCCAGCGTGATGGCCAGCAGTTCGTCGCGGATGGTTTCGTTGTCGCGGATCGTGTCGAGCGAACCGCCCCATTCGGCCCACCAGTAGCCGTACTCGTGCGTGGGTTCCTCGTCACCGGGCACGGCGTACAACCGCAGCCGCAGTTCCTCCTGCGAGAACGTGCGGACCCACTGCGGAGCCACGAACGGCATCGGGCGATCGTGCTTCCGGGCGGTGATCAGGATGGTCGAGCCGAGCTGGCAGGCATCCGCCTGGCTTTCCGCGAGCGATTCGTTGAACTCCGCCGTGCTCTCC
>JAPOLP010000730.1 GCA_029977045.1 Planctomycetota bacterium | reverse complement strand
GGCCATCGCCCAGCACGAAATGCGCGCCTCCTGAGTGTGAACTGCCGAAGTCCTCCGGGTGATTGGATTCATTTGGCGGATGTTCAGCTTTCCCCATGACGCGAGCAGGTTCTTCTTCGACCTCCGGTAGTGCTCCACTCCAGGTACCAAAGAACTTGTCGCCAGTGGCAGGATCTTCCCAGGTGGTTCGCTCGCCTACAGCCAGGGTGTTGGCCGTTCCGTCGATGATGTCACGCAGCTTGATTGCACTGTTGTGATAAAAGACGCCATCGCTGACGCACTGGCCAGCACTGGTTACAGGGCCTGTGCCCGGAGCGCTCTCGCAATCGTGAAGCTCAACCGTTCCGAAGACTCCAACGTAGTTTGCAACGGAGCGTTGGATAACGGCGCCGCTCCGTGCCGGTGTCGGAAACAGCAGGTCATGCGGATCGCTTGGGCATTCGAAGACAGGAAGCTGAGTGCTGAGCAGGGAACTGTTGCTGGGATTTCCGGACGTGTCGTCGATCGGAAGTTCCGTATTAAATTCGTAACGCAGGTTTTCGAGATCCAGGTGTGGCAGAATCATAGTTCCCCACGCGAATCCGCTTTCGCCTTCGGGATCCTGTACAGGGCGAGAGACGCCAATCCAGCCAGAAGGAAAGGACTGAGCGATTTCGTGATAGTTATGCAGAGCGAGTCCAATCTGCTTGAGATTGTTCTTGCATTGCGAACGCCGCGCAGCCTCTCGCGCAGCCTGCACGGCCGGCAGCAGTAGGGCAACAAGGACGGCGATGATCGCAATGACGACAAGCAGCTCGATGAGCGTGAAGCCGCGACGACGGCGAATGGATGAAGTCGACATAAGAATGATTCCTGCTACAGCTCCTCATAGAGCCGAGAGTAGCTGACGGAGAGATCTGCGCCGGGCGCAGTGACTCGTGTGCAGAGCGGAAAGCGTTGGATGCCGTGCGTCGTGTCATCGGGACTCAGACCCGATGTGTGGTGGCATTGGTGAGACCGACGGTCTCACCAGGGGCATCAAGCGATTTCCGCACAAAGGGCCCCAGCAATCAGCAGCGAGGCGGGCCGCGCGAGTCGTAGTCGATGGCGACGCACTGAGCGTCAGCTCGATCAACCTTCGCCAGTAGTTCCGTCAGAAGCAGCAGTACTTCAGGCTCGGCAACGACTGTTGGAGTCGTCTGGGCCTGAGCGAGGACGGAGCAGATTTCACAGGAATGTTCGTCGTCGTGAGACGGATGACGATGGTCACTTGCAGGAGCATCAGTGTCTGGCGACTGGCCCGGTGTCGCGTCGGCCAGTGTGTTCTTCGCCGGTCCGTCGTGAGAGTGGTGCGGGCAGCCGACGTGAGTGTGTTCCGTTGCAGGCTGCCCCTCAGGGGCTCCGGCGTGTGAATGCTTCGCGACCGTCGAATCGCAGTGAACCGCCTCGGGACAGTGGCCATCACCCAGCAGCGCGTGCATCCCGAAGTGACCGAGGAACGACACGGTCACGTGCAGGGCGATGGACAGTGATGCGACAAGACGGAACATGGAGTGCCTGATCGGGACAGACGGTTGAATCGGCGGAATCATGACCAGCATCACAACTGGCTGCCAACCCTTTCTGCAATCCACTTGCAGAAAACAGACATTCGCACAGAGATTTGAGGTTCGACGAAGAGCCTCGCAGGATTTCGTGTTCGATCTACGAAGTGCAAACGCAGCGATTGACCCGCTGCAATGGCCGGCGTAGGATGCCTAAGTTCTTGTGCTACGGAGCTTTCTGATGCCACACCGACCAGCCATCGCCGTCGTACCTGCCGATCGGATCGTCACGATTCCGATCGCCAGTATCGTCAGCATTACCGGTTGAATCGGTGGCTCAGGGGTACGAAATCCAGAAAATCGTCAAACCCTCAGGCCTACCAGCCTGAGGGTTTTTTCTTTGTTCAGTTGAGGTTCGCGCGGCTCCGGTCGCGCGTCACAGTTCACGCCGACGAGCGATCGACTTGAATCGCTGCAAACTCTTTCCAGAACTGGCTATCCGCCATGCGACGCATCCAGGTTTACGACACCACACTCAGAGACGGCAGCCAGGGCGAGGGCGTTAACTTCTCGCTGCAGGACAAGCTGCTCATCGCGAAGAAGCTCGACGAACTCGGCTTTGACTACATCGAAGGCGGCTATCCGCTCTCGAATCCGAAGGACGAGGAGTTCTTTCAGCGAGCGGCTGACACCGACTGGAAGCACGCCAAGGTCACCGCCTTCGGGATGACCCGCCGCAAAGGCATTGGAGCGGACGAGGACATCGGGATGCTCGCGCTGCGGGACTCGAAAGTTGCAGTCTGCACCGTCGTCGGTAAGACCTGGGACCTGCATGTCACCGAAGTCCTGCGAGTCGACGAGGTCGAGAACCTGGCCATGATCCGCGACTCCGTCGGCTTCCTGGCTGGCGAAGGCCGCGAGGTCATCTATGACGCTGAGCACTTCTTCGACGGACTGCGAGCGAACCGCGACTTCGCCCTGCAGACGATCAAGGCCGCCGAGGAAGCCGGCGCGTCGCTCGTCTGCCTGTGCGACACGAACGGCGGCCGGCTGCCGGAAGAGATCGCCGAAGCCGTCGAGGCAGCTCGCTCCGCACTCTCGATCCCGGTCGGCATCCACTGTCACAACGACAGCGATCTGGCCGTCGCGAACTCGCTGGCGGCGCTCGATCACGGAGCCGTCCAGGTTAAGGGCACGATCAACGGCATCGGCGAACGCTGCGGCAACGTCTGCCTGCTGAGCGTCGTTGCCAACCTGATGCTCAAGAAACAGGGCTACGACTGCCTGGTCGACGGCTCTCTGGAGCACCTCGCTGAGCTGTCCCGCTACGTCTACGAGATTGCGAACATGAACTTTCGCAATAACCAGCCCTACGTCGGTCGCAGCGCGTTCGCTCACAAAGGCGGGATGCACGTTCATGCGATCAACCGGATCGCGGAAAGCTACGAGCACATTAAACCGGAACAGGTTGGCAACGAACGCCGCGTCCTGGTCAGCGAACTGTCCGGTCGGTCGAACATCGTGGCGAAGGCGACGAAGTACAAGATCGACCACGATAACGAGCTGATGAAGGGCATCCTCGAACGTGTGCAGGACCTCGAAGCCGAGGGTTACCAGTTCGAGGCCGCTGAAGCGTCGTTCGACCTGCTGATCAAGAAGGTCGCCGGCACGTACGAACCGAAGTTCGAGCGGGTCCACTTCCGCGTCAACGTTGAGTCGACCGACGACACTCCGGCGGTGACGGAAGCCACCGTCAAACTGCGGGTAAACGGCGAAACTCTGCACGTCGTGGGCGAAGGCGACGGCCCGGTCAACGCTCTCGACGCGGCCCTGCGAAAGGCTCTCGAACCGGCGTTCCCGAATCTCGCGACGATGCACCTGGTCGACTACAAGGTCCGCGTGATCAACTCGGCCGAAGGCACCGCCGCCCGCGTGCGGGTCGTCATCGAAAGCCAGGACGAAGACGACGTCTGGAGCACCGTCGGCGTCAGCGAAAACATCATCGAAGCCAGCTGGCTCGCTCTGGTCGACAGCGTCGAATACAAGCTCTACAAGGACGAAGGCGAGCTTCACGGTAACGGCCACTGAGCGCCGCAGCCTGTGTAGGGCCGGTTCCCACCGGCCACTTTGAATTGTGAATCGCCGCGGCCTGTGGGAACCGGCCCTACATACTCTCACACTGACCGAATTACCCATGTCCGAAATTCCCAAGCAGTACCAGCCCGCTGAGAGCCAGGCCAAATGG
>JAPOLP010000601.1 GCA_029977045.1 Planctomycetota bacterium | reverse complement strand
TCCGTCAAGAAACTGAAGGGCGAGGAACTGCTGCGCCAGATCCTCGAACCGTCCGCCAGGATCAACGAGAAGTTTCAAACCTGGCAGTTCATCCTCAACGACGGCCGCCTGGTCGCCGGAGTCGTGATGAAGGAAACGAAAGCCGCGTACGAGGTCGCCACCAACCTGCTCACCCCAACGTCGCTGACGACGGTCCCGAAGAAAGACATCGACGAAAAGATCGCCTCAAAGGTCTCCCCGATGCCCGTCGGCCTGGCCAACGTGCTGACGAAGGACGAACTCCTCGACCTCCACGCCTTCGTAGAAGACGGCGGCTACCAGCTCCCCGAGCACCTCAAACACCACCACAACCACGGAAAGTAGGCCGGACCAAGCGGAGCGCCGTTCCGGCAGCGCTGCCTTGGGTTATTCGTGCTTCTGTCGCGATGACGATCCACACACTGCCGGAGCGGCGTCGCTACGCTCCTTGATCCGGCCTACTCGCTCAGATTGGTGTGAACACTGCTATGCGAGGATTTCCTTGAGGACTCGGGCTTCTTCGACGCCGGTTAGTTTCAGGTCGAGGCCCTGGAACTTGACGCTCAGGCGTTCGTGGTCGATGCCCATTAACTGCAACAGTGTGGCGTGCAGGTCGCGGATCTGGACGACGTCGGTGACGGCGTTGTAGCCAAACTCGTCGGTCTCGCCGTAACTGGTGCCACCTTTGATGCCGCCGCCGGCGAGCATGTACGAGTACCCCGCGATGTGGTGGTCGCGACCGCTGCCCTGGGCCATTGGCGTCCGACCGAACTCGCCGCCGAACATAATCAGCGTGTCCTTCAGCATGTCACGTTCTTCGAGGTCGGAGATCAGCGCCCAGGTCGCGCGGTCGACTTCCTGAGCGGTGATGTCGATCGCGCCTTTGACGTTGCCGTGATGGTCCCAGGCCCGGTGGTAGACCTGGATGAAGCGAACGTCGCGTTCGGCCATGCGGCGAGCGAGCAGGCAGTTGCCGGCGAAGGTGCCGTCACCTCCCGTCGTACCGTACTTCTCCAGAACGTGCTTCGGTTCCTGCGAGATGTCCATCAGGCTGGGGACGGACGCCTGCATTCGATAGGCGAGTTCGTACTGAGCAATCCGCGTTTGAGCCTCGGGGTCATCGAACAGATCGACGTACTGCCGGTTGAGCGACTGAATCGCGTCGATGGCCTCACGCTGCAGTTTCTGATCGATGCCGGCGGGATTGGTGGCGTAGAGCACCGGTTCGCCCTGCGAGCGGAACTCGACTCCCTGCAGCCGTGACGGCAGGAAGCCGGCGGACCACTGACGCGACGCGATCGGCTGAGCCTGGCCCCCTTTGCCGACGGAACTGAGTACGACAAAGTTCGGCAGCTCCTGAGTTGAGTCGCCCAGGCCGTACGTCAGCCACGCTCCGATGGCCGGTCGACCGGGATTGGCACTGCCCGTGTTGAACAGCGTGTGAGCCGGGTCGTGATTGATCTGCTCGGTCTTCATCGAGCGGATCAGGCACAGCTTGTCGGCGATCGAGCCCATCATCGGGAACTTCGAGCAGATGCTGAGGCCGGACTCGCCGTATTGCTCGAACGGCCACTGCGGGGCGAAGCATTTCAGTTCGCGGCCCTGGAGCTGAGCGATCTGCTTGCCCTTCGTAAGCGATTCCGGCATCGGCTTGCCGTGCATTTCGGCGAGCTTCGGCTTGTGATCGAACGTCTCCAAATGAGACGGTCCTCCGGCCATGTAGAGGTGGATAATCCGCTTCGCCTTCGGCGGGAAGTGCGGCGGACTGATCACGCCGGGCCAGCGTGGAACGTCGACGTCGGCTCGCACGGAGTCCGGACGCAGCAGCGTTCCGAGAGCGATCGCACCGAGTCCGGCGGTTGTCTGACCGAGGAATGAACGTCGTGTGGCCCGCAGAGCTTCGTGGCTGGGATGCTTCAACATGGCGTCAGTTCCTTGTGATGAATTCGTGAGCGTTAATGACGACGCGGCAGACTCCGGCCCAGGCAGCCAGTTCGGCGGTGTCGACATCGGCTGGCACGGGCCGCTGGCCGATGTGTGTGAAGGCCTTCGCGGCGTCGGCACTGTCTTTGAAGTGCTGGCGGTACTTCTGCAGCACGGTTTTGAGGACCGCCAGTTCGTCAGCGCGAGCGTCCCGCAAAAGAGCCTCGCGAACGATGAAGGCCATGCGGTCGGCATCGCTGGAGCCGGCTTCGGCGAGCACGCGTTCGGCGAAAGACCGCGACGCTTCCACGTAAATCGGATCGTTCAGCATCACGAGTGCGGCCAGCGGCGTGTTGGAACGCGGTCGGTCGACGGCGCACTCTTCACGCGACGGAGCATCGAACGCCATCAGTGACGGATGCAGGAACTGCCGCTGCCAGTGCGTGTAGACACTGCGCCGCCAGAGGTTCTCGCCCGAGTCGACCTGATACTCACGCTTCGGGAAGTTCAGGTGCGCGTAGTAGCCGGCAGGCTGATAAGGCCGCACGCTGCGACCGCCGATCGTCGGAACGAGCAGCCCACTGACGGCGAGCGCCCGGTCGCGAATCGTCTCCGCTTTCAGGCGGAAGCGTCCCTGCCGCGAGAGCAGCTCGTTGTAAGGATCGCGGTCTCGCGCGGCCTTGTCCGAGATCGCCGACTGCCGGTACGTCGCCGACGTCGTGATCAGCCGGATCATGTGTTTGACGTTCCAGCCCGAGTCAACGAACTCGGCAGCCAGCCAGTCGAGCAGTTCCGGATGCGTCGGCAGCGTGCCCTGCTTACCGAGGTCGTCGAGAGCGCTGCAGATGCCGCGTCCGAAGTACAGCTTCCAGAGGCGGTTCACAAAGACGCGGGCCGTCAGCGGGTTATCGCTGGAAGTCAGCCAGTCGGCCAGGTCGAGCCGGTTCGCTCGATCGTCCTTTTCGATCTGCCGCAGAAAGTGTGGCACGGTCGGCTTCACCACTGCGCCACTGTCGTCCATCCAGTTGCCTCGCGGCAGCACCCGCATCTCTCGCGGATCGACCGACACCGTGATGCTCGACGAACGCGTGTGCTGGTTGACCACGGTCTCTCGCTGCTTCTGCAACTGGGCGAGCTGGTCGCGGCTCTTCTGCAGCAGCGGAGCGACCGACCGGTAGTAGGCCGCCAGTTCGTTGCTCTGCTGTTCGCTGCGTGCCTCGCGAGCGACAGCGAGCAGGTTGCGTATGTTGTCCGGCACGGCAGAGTCCGGCTTTGCCTGCAGCGGTCGCGGGGCAGTCGTTGCCCACAGTCGGAACTTACCGAGCGTGTGGCCGTTGTTTGTGTGGTTCTGCTCGATGACGAACTGCAGCGCCGTCTCGTCGGCATCGCCAAGGTCCGCCTTCGTTTCGGCGACCATGAAGCTGGTCTTGTTGACTTCGGGCAGGATCGCCCAGCCCCAGCTTGAGCCTTTGACGTCGTTGTCGATCGCGCTCGCGGCGCTCCACTTGCCGTATGGAGTGATGTCACCGGCAGCCGTCTGTTCGATCGTCGCCGACGCGTTCTGCAGCTCGACAGTCGTCGGTTTCTGCTCGCCGCTGGCCGGCTGTCGGACGCGGAACTCTGTGATGACGAAGTTGCCATTACCCGCTCGACCCGGCCCGCCCTGCGGCAGCGACTGGTCGGGCATGACTTCGATGCGGAAGCCGGTGATGCCCTTCAGGTTCGTCGACGCTTCCAGCGTGTAAGTGTTCTGCCCCGGAGAAGCTCCGCTGGCGAGAATCGAACCGTCATCGTTGATCGTCAGCTTTGTGTTGTGCAGAGCTGCGGCGGACTTCACGGAAACAACCTGCCACTGCGGAGCCTCGCTAACTTCCTGCTCCCACTTGAGCTGAGCTTCGGTCAGCTCTGGAGTCTGCGTATCGAGCACGCGTTGCACGTCCGCGATCTGCGCGTCGATCGGCTTGAGCAATCCCGGCAGTTCCTCGTCCGGATAGTCGATCGCCGAGCCCCATTTGCCGGACGCGTGAGCCCCGGAATAGATACCCTGTTCCTGAATGTCGGCGAAGAAGCTGGCCATCGAGTAGAAGTCGACCGTCGTGAACGGGTCGTACTTGTGGTCGTGGCATTCGCAGCAGCCCAGCGTGGTGCCCATCCAGACCAGCGAGACGTTGCGGACTCGTTCCGCCGCGTACTTGGCCAGGTACTCTTTCGGCTGAACGCCGCCTTCCGCCGACATCATGCCCAGCCGGTTGTAGCCGGACGCGATTTTTTGCATGACAGTCGAGTCGGGTAGCAGGTCGCCGCCGAGTTGCTCGCGAGTGAACTGGTCGAACGGCATGTTCGAGTTGAATGAGTTGATCACGTAGTCGCGAAACGGCGAAACGCTGATTTCCTGATCGCCGTGATAGCCACCCGAGTCCGCGTACCGCACCAGATCGAGCCAGTAGATCGCCATTTGCTCGCCGAAATGCTCCGAGCTCAGCAGGCGATCGACCAGCTTCTCGTAAGCGTCGGGACTCTGGTCATTGACGAACGCCTGC
>JAPOLP010000011.1 GCA_029977045.1 Planctomycetota bacterium | reverse complement strand
GATGACAGAGAACCGGTCACTGCGAGCGGCCAGGCGATGCAGGATCTCCGAGAACTGCATTCCCGGAGTCCGGGTCGCGATCGGCGCGAAGGGGCCGCGAAACTCGATAGGGGCGTCGGGCTTTGGATCGCACAAATCCACATGACTTGGCGCTCCCCACAACCAGACGAACAGAACCGACTTCGCTCGCCCGGTCGGTGCTCCCAGAGCAGACTGCGTCAGCCCGCCGAGCAGTGGCAGAGTCGCTCCCAGCCGCAGAAACGACCGCCGACTCTGCCCCGCGCACGACGCCGCCCGAAAGCGACCAACGTCGATGAGTCCACTGCCGTCGTCCATCCGCTGTTCCCCGTCTCGACCTGATGTTGCACAACGAGCGTTACCGTAGCGATCGACGAGCAAACTCACCACGCCCTTCGTGCCTCACGGGCGTGTCCCACCAATTAAGGGTTCATATTGGGGTGGCCGGGGCTGGACTGAGCCTGCGAAGGAAGCCCCGGGGTTTCGCTCGTGCCTCGCTCCAACTCCGGCCACCCGGAATTCCAACCCTTATTTGCCGGGATGTGTACTCACGGCGTGCCACCCGGGCTGGTTATCCGACAGGAAAGATCAGCGGCAGCAGACGGGTGATGTTGCGGGTGTCGTCGAGGGCTCGGTGGGGACGACCGTCGAAAGTCAGCTCGTGCTGATCGAGCACCCAGGCGAGACCTCGGCCGCGTTTGAGTTTGAAGCTGGCGGCGTAGGCTTCCTTGAGATTGATGTGCCGCTCGCCGAGCGGATACTCGATCGAGTGGAACTCGCAATCACAGCGGAACTGCTTGCGGTCGTAGTCGCCCCAGGAGCAGAAGACCGAGCCCGGCCAGTTGCCGAGCCAGTCAACGAGCGCTGCCAGCGCTTCCGGAAACGTCGGAGCAGTGTCGACGTCAGACTGCTCGATGCCGGTCAGCTCGCGGCAGAACGGCGTCAGTTCAGGATGCCGCTGCGGACAGACGAACGTCTGGAACTCGGCCAGCGGCGACCAGTCCGGACCGTCAGCGATAACGGCGCCAATCTCGATGATCTCCATCTCGTCCCGCGGCACAGCACCGTCGTCCGAGCACGTCGCTTCGAGATCGATGACGACGCAACGCGTTGGAGCTTCGTCATGCGTGGGTGGCTGTGGACGAGCCTCAGCGAGCCCACAGGACTTCCGGGGGCTCGCTGCACTCGACCCCGGCCACCCAGCGTGTTTCGCCATCGGACCGTATCCTAAAATCCCAGGCCGATGTCGTTCAGGACGCCAGTACCGACGGTGCCGTCGGTGATCTCGAACATGGCAGGCAGGCGGTGAGCCCACTTCTTGTTCGGGCCGGGGCAGTACTGGCGGCCGTTGCCTTCGATGGCCGCGACCGTCGGGATGCGGGCGGCGAGGCTCGCGGAATGCAGGAACGACAGTCCCGGACAGGTCAGGTCCTGCACGCACAGGAACATGCCGAACTTCTGTGCGGCAGCGGCCAGGCACAGCGATTCCGACTGCCCCTTGCACGCCTTCAGGGCGATCCCGGTGTAACCCTGATCGCGAGCCAGCAGCAGGGCTTCGTAGTCGATCAACGCTTCGTCGACGACAACCGGCTTCAGCTTCGCGGCTTCGTGCAGCTTGATCTCCGGATGCGCCTTCAGGTCGCGACTGGTCGGCTGCTCGATGTACTGCACCCGGTCATAAGCGGCGGGTGATTGCTCCTGCACCTTCTTCAGGAAGTCGATGACGTAATCGACGTTGGCGCACTTCTCGTTGAAGTCCAGCGAGTACCACCACTCGCTGCAGCCGCGAGCAGCCTGCGTTTCAACTGCGACGTTTTCGATGGCAATCACGCGGGCGACGTCCCAGTCGAAGTCCTCACCCGACAGCTTGATCTTCAGATGCGTCAGGCCGTCCGCCTTGATCCACTCGCCGAGCGTGACCGGCAGCTTGTCGTTCGGACGCTCGGTGACGTCGGCGGCGGTCAGCGGGTCGAGAGCACCAACCAGGTGGTACAGCGGCATCCGCTCTTTCGGCTGACGCAGCGTGTACTGGTCTAGGTACTCGCCCTTGAACTGATCGTCGAGGTAGTCGGACAGGTCGTCGTTCATGAACTCGGACGAGAGCGCGTCGTACGAGTTGACGTTGTGGACGCGGCCGTAAGCATCATGCACAGCGGCATCGAGCGGACTGGCGGCGACGAGTTCGGCCAGCTTCGGGAACGTCTCGTCAAACTGGTGCCCGGCACAGACCGTCTGGCCGAGATGGTGGTACTCGGCGGCGAGGTCGAACATCAGTTCCAGCGGGTGCGCGAAGTGCGGAATCTCGGTCGCCATCTGCGTGATCCGCTCGGCAAAGTCCTTCATCGCCGCTTCGGTCTGATCGCCGGTCAGCTTTGACGTCGGCCACGCCCAGATATTGCCGACGGGCATACTGCCGAGCCCGGTCGCGTGGGCTCCGGAATGCGTTTCGACCGTCACTTCGACGTTGATCAGAAACGTCTTGTCGACGATGCGACCGCCGAATTTCAACGGGGCTCGAAAGGAAACAGGTTCGAAGGTGCAGATCGCGTCCTTAATGCGCACGTCCGTAGAAGCTGGCATGGTTTCCGGCCCGCAGTCAGTTTGTTTCCACTCCACCGGCCATCGGCAGAGTCAGTTGCGGCGGCAGTCCGAGGCGGTTCGCGGCGGGCAGGTCTCGGCTGTCACCGGTTTCGTTCTGACTTCAAACGCTTCGATCGTCAGGACGAGCGACGAATTGGATGTTATGTCTGGTCATGCTGACCTTCAATCATCGGCCACGTCCGATGCGAATCTGACAAAAAAGGCACAGTTGTGAGCGGCCCTTTGCCGAGCGATATTCCGTCCGCGCCGACGACCTGCTTTCGCCTGATTTCCGACAGCTTGAACAAGACTCAAATGAAGTACGCACTGGTTATTCCAGACGGAGCCGCCGACGAACCACAGCCCGAACTGGGCGGCCTGACTCCGTTTCAGGCGGCGAAGACTCCGCACATGGATGCCGTCGTCGCGGCGGGAGTCGTCGGGCGAGCCAACCACGTTCCGGATTCTATGCCTTCCGGCAGCGACGTCGGCACGATGAGCCTGTTCGGCTACGACCCACTGAAGTTCCACACGGGCCGGGCTCCGCTGGAAGCTGCTGCGCAGGGCATCGAACTCGGCGAGCACGACTGGGCGATTCGCTGCAATCTGGTGACAATTCTCGACGGCGTGATGAAGAGCTTCACCGCCGGCCAGATTCCGAACGACGTTGGAGCCGGTCTCATCCGGCTGCTGCAGAAAGATCAGTGCGGCAGCGAGCACTGGAAGTTTTACGCGGGAGTCAGCTACCGGAACCTGCTGATCTACCGCTCGCGCAATGGCGAGGCTCCGTTCTCGACCGAGACGACCTCGACGCCTCCACATGACATCACCGATCAGACTGTCGAGCAGTACTTGCCAGCTGGCCCCGGTTCCGACGAACTTCGCGAACTGATGCAGCGCAGCATTCCGCTGTTCGCCGCCGACGCAGCGAACAACGCTCGCGGAGCGGCAGCGGCGACGCAGAGCTGGCTCTGGGGTCAGGGTTGTCGACCGGCACTGACGAACTTCCAGGAACGCTTTGGAGTCCGCTCAGCCGTGATCACCGCCGTCGACCTGCTGCGAGGCATCGGACGTCTGCTCGGCTGGGACGTCGTCGAAGTCGAAGGTGCGACCGGTTATCTCGATACCGACTACGCCGCCAAGGGCCGGGCCGCGATCGAAACGCTCGCGAGCGGTCACGACTTTGTTGTCGTTCACGTTGAAGCTTCCGACGAGGCCTCGCACGAAGGCGAAGTTGCCGAGAAGGTCAAAGCTCTCGAAGAGATCGACGCGAAGATCGTCGGCCCGCTGCACGACTGGCTGAAGTCGCAGGGGGAGTACCGCCTGCTGCTCTCGCCCGACCATCCAACGTTTCTCCGCACAAAGACGCACAGCCACGGCTACGTGCCGGTCGGCGCCTGCGGGACGGGCATCACTGCCGACTCAGCGACGACGTACGACGACATCACCGCCGCCGCGTCATCACTAGTCTTCGAGCAAGGCTGCGACCTGATGCCGTGGTTCCTGGGAGCCGGTCAGTAACGACGGTCGCATTCCGAAACAGAAGAGAAAAAGGCAACGAAGGACAGGTATTGAATCCTGCTCTTCGTTGCCTTCTTAACTTCTGTCAGAAACTTGAGTCCCTGTCGCTCTACCGCAACTGAGCGCCGAGACCTGATTCGCAGGCGGCGATGACGGACTGCTGGGACGCGTCGACTTCTTCGCTGGTCAGCGTGCGTTCGTGTGAGCGGTAGCTGATTGTCAGCAGGTACGACTTCTTGCCGGCGGGAAGCTGCTTGCCGCGGTACTCGCCGCTGAACGCGATGCTTTCGTAAAAGTCGCCCGCCGCGTTCGTGACCGCGTCTTCGAGCTGGCTCCAGGTGATCGATTCGTCGAGCACGAAGTTCAGGTCGCGAGTCACCGGCTGGAAACGTGGCAGCTCGGCGAACTGCGGCCGCAGGTTGGCTGACGTTTCGAGCACGGTCTGGCTGACCTCGGCGACGACGACGGCGTCACGCAGGTCGAGCTGATCGGCAACGGAACGATCAAGCTCGCCGAACCAGCCCCAGAATTCGCCGTTGAGCAGCACTTCGGCACCGCGACCGGGAGCGAACTGAGCGACGTTGCTCGGGCGGACGGAGATCGTTGAGTCCGGATTCACTCGCTGAGCGACTGTCTGCAGCAGACCTTTGACTTCGGCGAACGACTGGCCGGTGACCAGTCCGATCATCTTCGGCTCGGCGTCGGTGTTGCCGGGATCGGCGGCGCGGAAGACCGATGAGAACTCGAACAGCCGCGCATCGAAGTTGCCGTGCCGTTCGTTGGCGCGGCGGGATTCGAGCAGACTCGGGACGATACTCAGCCGCAGGCCGCACAGTTTTGAGAACTCGGAATGGTCGATCGTCAGCGGGCCGTCCGCTCCCAGCGGGTTGAACAGCTTCTGCGATTCCGGATCGACCATCGTCAGCGTGATCGCTTCGTAAAATCCGCTCGCCGTCAGAGCCTGGCAGACTCGCTCGGTAACACGGTCGCGCAGCGACTTGCTCGACAGACTCAGCGGCACGACGGCGTCTTCGGGAATCCGGTCGTAACCGTACATCCGGGCGACCTCTTCAATCAGGTCGGCTTCGCGAGTGATGTCGCGGCGTCGCCAGCCGGGCACAGCGAACGCTGCCGACTCGTCAGTCGCTTCGCCCTGCAACGTCAGTCCAAGTTCCCGCAGGATGCGCAGCGTTTCGTCACGCGGGACTTCGATGCCCAGGATGCGGGAAATCTGAGCGAACCGCAGCGTGACCGGCTCCGGAGCTGCCGGCACTGGCTGGCCAGCCCAGATCGAACCGTCGAGCAGTTCGCCGCCCGCGACTTCAAGAATCAGTTCGCAGCAACGACGGCTGGCCCAGTCGAGCTGTTCGTGATTGATGCCGCGCTCGAACCGGTATGACGAATCACTGAACAGTTTGAGAGAACGAGCAGTGCTGCGAATTGACATCGGAGCGAAGTCGGCAACTTCGATCAGCACGTTCGTTGTGGCGTCGCCAATCTCGGTTTCCGCCCCGCCCATGACGCCGCCGATCGCGACCGGCTGCTGAGCGTCGGCAATGACGCACATGTCGGACGTCAGCTTGTACTCCTTGTGATCAATCGCCTGGATCGTCTCGCCGTCTCTAGCCCGGCGAACGACGATGCGACCTTCGCGCAGCCGGTCGTGATCGAACGCGTGCAGTGGCTGTCCGCATTCCATCAGCACGTAGTTCGTCACGTCGACGATGTTGTTGATCGAGGCGATGCCGATCGTTTCCAGCCGGCTCTTCAGCCAGTCGGGACTCGACCCGACTTTGACGCCGCGGATGACTCGCGCGATGTACCGCGGGCAGAGGTCCTCGCACTCGATTTCGACCGACGTTGCCTCGGCGACTGGCGTCCCGTTCGTCGCAGGCTGGGCGGCGGGGATTGTCAGCGGAGAATCGAAGCAGACGCCGGCTTCGCGAGCGATTCCGATATGCCCCAGGCAGTCGGACCGGTTGCTGGTCACTTCGAGATCGATGGCCAGGTCGTCGCCGACCTCCTCGATCCCTTCCAGATTGAGCCCCGTCATCATTAGCTTTTCAGCCACTTCCTGGGCCGGTTTGCCGGTGTCGACGTATTCCTGAAGCCAGTCCCAACTGACGATCATGATGAGTTCCGAATGTGCAAAAAGCGAAATTGGTTGCCGATCAGGCCGGTACTTTAGAGTCGCTGGAAACTCACCGAAACCGAGCCGGCGACTGCCTGTCGGCCCACTGGAATCCGCCTCGCATGGTTGCCACGGAGGCGGATGTGAGCGTCGCCCCGACACGGCTCGCTCTGGCCACAGGTCGGTGCTCGCAATGCCAGTGCGTCGCTTTGCCGGACCGATCCAGCTACCGTCGCCCAGCCGTGGTCAGTTTCAACCGTCACAACGTCTGGTTCCGCATGTCCTCGTACCGAGTCCGCTACCAGACACTTGAATTCGGCGACGTTGATGTCCACCTCCGCACGCTGCGGGACCGACAGGAGTTTTCGGACGACGAGCAGGTGGCCGAGGACCTCGGTATCTCGTCAGCCGCCTGGCCGCTGTTCGGCGTCGTCTGGGAGTCCGGCGAAGTGCTCGCGCGACTGATGTTCGTCCACGAAATTGCTGGACTGCGGATTCTGGAAGTAGGTTGTGGTATCGGGCTCGCCAGTCTCGTGCTCAGCCAGCGTCTGGCGAATATCACCGCAACCGATCACCACCCGGAGGCAGAAGCGTTTCTGGCCGAGAACGTCGAACTCAACAAGCTGAATGAGATTCCGTTCGTCCGCATGGGCTGGCATGAAGAGCAGACGCTCCTCGGAAAGTTTGACCTCATCATCGGCAGCGATGTGCTCTACGAACGGTCGCACGTGGATCTGCTGTCGAGTTTCATTGACCGCCACGCCAGTGCGACCTGTGAAGTGATTCTCGTCGATCCGGGCCGCGGTCATCAGGCGCCGTTCACTCGCCGGATGCAGTCGCTGGGGTATGAACAGAGTGCCGAGATGGCCGCTCTACAGCATCCCGCCGAGACGTTTCACGGTCGCGTGCTGTGCTACTGCCGCCCCTGATCAGCAGAGACGGGCACTTCGTTCGGCTAGACTCGACCGTCCTGGTTGCTGCGTCGAAGGAGACCGAAGATGCCCGATTCGATTGCGACGATTGACGATGTCCGGCGTGCCCAGCGCGTCATCCGCGAGCACATCTCGCCCGCACCGCTGATCCGTTCGTACGCCCTGGAAAAGGAACTCGACCTGCCACCGAGCCGCCAGGTCTGGATCAAGGATTACGGCTGGACCCCGGTCGGCTCGTTCAAGCTGCTGGGCGCCCTCAACTGGATGAGCCGCCACGCGGACGAAATCGGCGACCGCCCCGTCGCCGCGCACTCGTCGGGCAACTTCGCGTCGGGAATCTCGTTCGCCGGAATGCGGCTGAATAAGCGAGTCATCATCGTGATGCCCGACTCAGCTCCCAAAGTGAAGTTCCGGCTGACCGAGTCGTTCGGAGCGGAAATCCGCACCTACGACATCTCGCGCGACCACGAGACCGGGGAACGCGACCGGCTGACCGGGCAAATTGCCAACGAGGAGGGCGGCATTCAGGCCTCGCCGTACGACGACAATGACGTCATCGCCGGCAACGGAGTCGGCGGCCTGGAAATCGCCGAGGAACTGCAGCGTCAGGGGCGAACGATCTCGCAGTTCGTCTGCCAGGTCAGCGGCGGCGGCCTGATGGCCGGCCACGCCCTGGCAATCGCCGACGCCTTTCCCGACGCCACGATTACCGGCGTCGAACCCGACACCGCCGACGACTTCCGTCAGTCACTGGCAGCCGGCCAGCGAGTCCGCGTCGACCGCCCCTCCGGCATCTGCGACGGCCTGCTGTCCTACGACGTCGGCGAGCACAACTGGCCGATCCTGCAGAAGCTGGTTGCCTCGTCGGTCACCGTTCCCGACATCCAGACCCGCCAGGCAATGGCCTGGCTGTACAACAAACACGGCCTGCGAACCGAGCCATCCGGAGCGATCACCACCGCCGCTGTCCTGACTGGCCGAGTCCCCCTCGAAGGCGAAGGCGACATCGTCCTGGTCCTCAGCGGCCGCAACGCCGACGAGGACCGCTTTCGGAACTGGATCGCGTCGGAGTGACGATCGCCACACTCAGAGACTGCATTCAAGTTTGTCGGCGAGAGATGGCGACTTCGACCGCGTAAATCGCTGTGCCAAATACCGGGCAAAGGGCGAGAAATGCCATCCAGACGGCGGGCAACTCTGCGAGTGAGGGCAGAACGATCGTCGATCCGGCAAACAACGCCACGCAGAACAGCCACCACGGATATTCAGAAAAACCTGGTTCTCGAACTGCGTTTCCGCGAGTGACAATCACTAGTCCTGCAAGGCCGGCCAAGAGGACGAGGATTGCGCCAGCCGTCGCGAAAGTCAGACAAATCGCCGACGATCCACCAGCAAGAATCGTCAATCGGATTGCTCGCTTCGATTTCATCATGAGCTGCTCCGTAATCGAACAATTTCTGTAAATAAATCATCCGTTACGAAGACTCCGTTCTTAACGCGTCAAATCGCAGATTGATCGAGTGCGTCTCCGTCGACACCCGACTTGCGTGCGGCTTCACATCGTTCGTCAACCTGATCCGGGTTTTCGTACCATCTCACTGCGACTCACAAACCCCTTTGAATTGCGGTCGGGTGAGCCTCTGGCCACAATGCCGGACTCTTCTGAAACCATTCGGTTGCCGGCCGACGCGTTTTACTGGATTCACATCTATTGCCTGCTGTGCCGTGGCGTCGCTGTCTGAGGCGGTTGTTCGGTGCTGCGTCCTTTCAGCCGATGCCGGGCCTTCTCCATGGAGCAGACGTCTTCGAAGCCGCGACTGACCGGGCTGCTCAGCAATGAGACGCTGGCTCGCGTTGAGCGGATGCGGCTGGTGCCGAATCGCCGCCGGACGAACCGGGCTCAGGGCGAGCATCTTTCCGGCAAGGGCGGGACGAGCATCGAGTTCTCGGACTACCGCGATTACGTCGCTGGCGACGATATTCGCCGTGTCGACTGGAACATCTTTGCCCGGCTGCAGCGGCCGTATCTGAAGCTCTACAGCCACGAAGAAGAGATGCACGTCACGGTGCTCGTCGACGCGTCGTCGTCGATGCGGTCGGAAGAGAAGTTCGACCGGGCGAAGCAGCTGGCGGCGGCATTTTCGATCATGGGGCTGATGGGCGGCGAGCGGGTCAGCGTGTTTGCCTGCAACCATTCCGGGGGTGGTCCGGAAATGGAAACCCGCATGGCCGGGCGAGTCTCAACGCGGCGTGTGTTCCGGTTTCTGGAAAACCTGGAACCCAGCGGCGACGTCCCCGTCGAGCACGCTATCGAATCCATGCTGCGGCTGCATCACGGACGCGGCATCGCGATTGTGCTCTCCGACTTCCTGACGTTCGGCGACGTCTCGCGATCGTTCAATCTGCTCTACAGCGCCAGGCTGGAGCTGTTCGCTCTGCAGTTGCTGGGCCCGACTGAGATCGACCCCGAGATCACCGGCGACGTCCGCTTTGTCGATTCCGAAACCGGCGACGCGCTGGATATCTCGTCAGCGGGCGAACTGCTCGGGCTCTATCACGAGCATCGGCTGGGCCTCGAACAGTATCTCGGTGAGCAGAGTCGGAAACGCGCCGGACGGTTCGTCTCGCTGAGTTCGGGTGATTCAGTCGAGCGGATTCTGTTCGAGACGCTGCTCCGGCAGGGGTGGGTCCAATGAGCCGCTCCGAGCGAATCACCATCGCGAATGAGAACGGGAGGGCCGAGCGATGAACTGGCCCGGCTTCTCGGCGATCGCAAACGCGTGGTGGCTGCTGCTGTTGATCCCGCTGATCATTTTCTACTTTCTGAAGCTGCGGCGTCCGCGCGTCGAAATTGCGTCGCTGGCGCTGTGGCAGTCGGTCGTCAACGATCAGCGTGTTAACTCGCCGTTTCAGAAGTTCCGCCGGAACATTCTGCTGTGGCTGCAGATGGCGCTGCTGATCCTGCTGGTGCTCGCCGCGATGCAGCCGTTCTTCGTTGGCGGTTCAGCGAGGTCTCGTTACCTGCCGATTCTCGTCGACTGCTCGGCGAGCATGGCGGCGACGGATGTTGAGTCTGGCAACTCGCGGCTCGACCTGGCCAAGGAGCGCGTCCGCGAAGTTGTCGAGAATCTGCTGCCGGACCAGCGGGTCTCGCTGATCGCGATGCACTCGACGGCTCAGCGGCTGACCGAGTTCACTGACAACAAACGGATCCTGCTCGACGCGCTCGACCAGTTGACGATCCGCGACGTGCCGAGCCGGCTCGAAGACGCGCTGCGCATGACGCAGGCACTCGCTCGGACGGTGCCCGTCGAATCGGTCCTCGTTTACTCGGACGGCAACTTCCCGCAGCGAGTCAGCTTCGACCTGCCGTTTGAGATCAATTACCAGCAGCTTCCGCCCGCCGGATCGAATGCGGGCATCACGGCGTTCAACGCGAGGCAGGCGGAACCGCCGAACTGGGACGTCTTCCTGCGCGTCGAAGCGTCGGCAGCGCTGTTGGGAACCGTCGGCTTGTGGCAGGACGGGCAGCGGCTCGGCACCGCGACGTTCGTGCTCGACGCCGGCCAGTCGCAGCGGATCACGTTCGACGTCGAATCGGAAATCTCATCGCGGCTCGAAGCAAAGCTCGAAGTCGACGAGGGAAGCTTCGATTCGCTCGCCGCCGACAACGTCGCGTTTCTCGACCTGCCGACCGCCAGGCCGCTGCGAGCGTACGTCGATCCGGAACTGAAGAATTACCGGCACGCGCTGCGGACGGCGGAGAACGTCGAACTGTTCCCGGCCAACGATGACAGAGCGGTCGACAGCGACGTTCGTTCGGCGGCGTACGACCTCGTGATCTCGTCAAAGCTTGACGACCGCGGCATTGATGCCGTCACGCGGCTGTTCATCGGAGCGATCCCGGAAGACGTCTCGTCACTGATCGTCACTCCGGTCGTGACCGGGTTGACCGAGTTCATCGACTGGGACCGGTCAGCGGCCCTGTTGCAGCACATGCAGCTTCGCGATGTGCAGATTTCGGAAGACATCACGAAGCAGGATGATGTCGAGGACGCGAACTTCGAGGCAGCGGGTTACTCGATCCTCGCGCACGGCAACAACGGCCCGCTGCTGCTTGAACGGCGAACCGGCGCGACCATCGAGTACTTCAACCTGTTTCACACAGAGAACTCGACGCTGCCTTACCGCATCGCGTTTCCGATCTTTGTTTCCAATGCCGTACAGATCGCGCGGCAGGAAGCGGGCATTTCTGAAGTTCGAGCGTCAAAGACCAGCGTGCTGCCGTCGCGCGAAGTCGCTGCCGACACCGAGTACCGCGTCGTTGCACCGTCGGGCGAAAGCGAAACCGTGCGTTCCGGCAAGGACGGAATACTGAACGGCGTCGCGGCTTTCGAGTCCGGCCGCCACCGCATTATGGACGGCGGCAGCGAGCTGACGTCGATCGCGGTCAGCCTGCTTGATTCAGCGGAGACGTCGCTGGCGTCGGTCGAGCAGATTCAGTTTGACGAACTTTCCGTCGAAGCCGCCGACGAACTGCTCGACACTGATAGACCGCTGTGGTCCACTCTGGCCGCTATCGCGTTCATCGTGCTGCTGGCCGAGTGGTGGTTCTTTCAACGTCCGGCAGTGAGCTGACTTCGAGTGGAGCACGGAATGAACAGACTGCTGACACTCGCCCTTGCCTGCGTGACCGGGTTGCTCGCGGTCGCGGCAGTTGCCAATCCAGCGAACGCTCAGGACGAATCGACACAGCTTAAGCCGTCACTGAAGTTTGAACTGCGGAACCAGCAGACAGCTCGCACCGGTGGCCCGATTCCAGTGACGTTCGACCTGGTCTGGGACGGTGCTGGCGTGACGCTGCTGGAAGGCCAGCTGCAGCTGGTCCTGACGGACGGTCTCGAGACCTACGGTCATTACGTGTCGAACGACCTGGCGATCAATCCGGGCAGGACGACGTACCGCATTCTGCTGCCGTCCATCGAGGGCCGGGCGGCGTTTCAGACGGTCGATCTGGTGGCGAAATTCGTCACCGACGATGGCGACGAGTTCGATCTCGAAGCCCGACCGCTGCGAGTCGCGCCGGATGTCAGCCGCTTCTTTCAGGTTGTCTACTGCGATCCTGTATCCCGCACGGACGACCGCCGCGTCAGCGAGTTTCTGAGCACGCTGAAATTCGAGCAGTTCTGGCAGGCACCCACCCGCAATCAGCCGATCACACCGGAGAACGTCGCGACGACCTACCTCGACAGCCTGCAACCGTCCGATTTGCCGGCTGATCCTCACTGGTTATGCACGACGTCGATTGTCGTACTCAGCCGTAACGGCTTCTCGGAATTGCGACCGCGACAGCTCGAAGTTCTGCTGCAATGGGTCAAGGCGGGCGGCAGCCTGTGCGTCGAACCGCTCGGTGGCCTGGACGATGAGCATCTTGAGTTTCTCAACGGACTGGCCGCCGAATCCCCGGAGACCGAGCTGACTTTCGACAGTCGTGGCCAGTTGATCGTGCCGGAAGGACAGTCCTTCAAGTCGCTGAACTGCGGTCTGGGACGGGCAGTCGTGCTCTATGCCGGTCTACTGGACGATCTCGATACAACGTCTGCTGACTGGAAATCAGCCGTGGCTGGCTTGTGGCATTTTCGCGTTGACCAGCAGAAGCAGATTGCGTCGAAGGGCAAGTTCCAATGGCTGGCGGGCGGTGAGCTGTACCCCGAAAACTACGATCGCCCGTATCGAAACAACCAGTACCGGTACTACGGAAATGTGTATCAGCAGAATCAGTTCGTGAACGAGCAGAATCATCTGGGGGTTCGGCCAATCCAAAGCGTGCAGGGCCTGCTTGAACGGCTGATGCCGCAGGATGTTGAAGTCGTTCCGCTGCCGTACATCGGCGCGATCCTGGTTTTCTATCTGCTGACGATTGGCCCGGTGGATTATTTCGTGCTGGGCATGTTCAAAGCCCGCCGGTTCACCTGGATCACGTTCCCGCTCGCAACGATCGGCTTCACGCTGTTCACCGTCTGGCTGTCGAACGCGTACCTCAGCAGTTCCGCCGAACGGACCTTCGTGCAGATTCTTGATGTGACGCCGCAGGGCGAGGTCGCTCGCTCCAACCGGCTGGAACTGCTCTTCACGATGTCGTCGAACAACGTGACGACGGACGTCAAGAGCGGCGTCTTCACGGCGCTCGACCATTCGCGGTTCGGCGGCACGGTTCACGACCAGTATCGCCGGCCCGTTCATCGGCGAACCGTTCCGGCCCCAACGATCGTCGGCCGGCCACCGGGAGTCTTCACCGCCGTGCAGGCCGTTCCGAAATGGACACCACAGATCAACCGGGTCTTCCAGATCGCTCCTGACGCCGCAGAACTGCCAACAGAACTGGCCGAGTTCGACTGGCAAAGCCCGCGCGATCTCAGCAACAGCGACGAACGACAGAAACTTCGTGAGGCGATTCAAACCACGTTTGGCAACGAGGCCATCGCCGTTCTGTTCAACGAACGGAAGGCAATCGATCTGGTCGGCGACCGAGCATCAGTCTTTCAGGAATCAATGCTGCAGCAAATGTCGGGCAGACGCACGACGAACAATCAGGAAGAGTGGCTGTATACGGACTTTCTGTGGGACGCGAGCGTGCGTCTGCAGGGCCCTGGACTGTTTGGCGCCGTCTGCCGAGTCTCGCCACACGGCGGATCAAACTTCGAGGACCTGACGCTGCTCGACCCGTCCGACGGGACGCAGTGGCTGCTGGTGATCGCCAGACCTGACGGCGAGAACATGACGATCTACCGCCGTCTGTTTCAGCTGCCCGCCGAGTCGGCCAATGCCCAGTAGACAAAAACTCAAACCGCAACTGACAACGAATCAGACGTCAAAGCCGGAACCGGTGAAGTACCCAAACGAGGCCAGTGATGATTGAGCCGTCTCCTGAATCTGACCAGCCAGCCGACAGCGACTGGGTCGATGACGCCGTGGCTCAGGCAGAAGCCGATGCGGCGAAACAGGCCGAGGCAGCGCCAGCAGATCCGACGAAGCCACTGGTTGTCGACGTCCGGAATCTGTGGGTCCGCTACGGTAAGATGGCCGCCGTGAAGGGCATCGAACTTCAGATCCCGCAGGGCGAGGTCTTCGGCTTCATCGGTCCAAACGGAGCGGGCAAGTCGTCGACGATTAAAGTCCTCGCGACGCTGCAACGCAGCTTTGAAGGCACGGCTCGGGTCAACGGCGTCGACGTCCGCGTCGATCCGACTGCCGTCCGCGAGCAGATGGGTTACGTGCCCGACTTCTTCGGCGTTTATGAAGACCTGACCGCTCGCGAGTACCTGCACTTCTTCGCGGCGGCATACCGCATCGAACGCGGCAAGCGCGAGTCGATCGTCAACGACGTGCTGGAGCTGACCGACCTGACGAATAAGATCGACGCTCAGGTCGACACGCTCTCGCGCGGCATGAAGCAGCGGCTCTCGCTCGCCCGAGTTCTGCTGCACGACCCGGAACTGCTGCTGCTCGACGAACCGACCAGCGGCCTGGACCCGCGTGCCCGCATCGAAGTCCGCGAACTGCTCAAAGCTCTGACCGAGATGGGCAAGACGATCCTCATCTCCAGCCACATCCTGCACGAGCTGGCTCATCTCTGCACGCGGATCGGCATCATCGAAGCCGGCGAGATGGTGGCCCAGGGCTCGATGAACGACATCTACCGACAATTGTCGCTGCTGCGAGTCGTGCATGTGCAGCTCGCCAATCGCTCGCCGGAACTGCTGGAACGTCTGCGGGAAATCGACGGTGTGTCGTCGATCGAGGAGCAGGTTGACCGCATCGCCATTCAGCTCCACGAAGAGCAGGTGTCCATTGAAGACCTGCACGACGCCCTGATGGAACAGGGAGCCCGCATCCGCATGTTCCAGCCCGAGGCGATGGACATGGAAACGGCCTTCATGAAGCTGACACAGGGCAAGACCGCGTAAACGGCGAGGCGCGATCGCGATCAGTAACGCTCCGACTCTCGGCACATTCGCGATGGTCCGAAGCGATTGCCTGGTTCTGACCGATAGACACCTGATCTGATCGTGCCGACACATCCCATTGGCTGGTTTTGATCTGTTGAGCGAGGTGGCTACACTCGCCCGCTCGACTTACTTCGGACGTCTGCCAGCTGGGAGTGACTATGTCGGCATCGACTGAGACGGGGAACGAGCAATACGAACTCGACCCCGTGTTTCTGAATTCTCGCCGCGAGGCAAAGGTCATCTTTGGTGTCTGGTTTCTGTGTGCCATCTGGGCCGTCCCAGTGTCTTACCTGCTGGGCTACAACCAGACCGTGACGCCGGGCAGTGTCGAGACCGTGCTCGGGATTCCGAAGTGGACGTTCTGGGGGCTGTTTCTCCCGTGGCTCGTCGCGGACGTCATCACGACAGCGTTCTGCTTCAAGTTCCTGAAGGAAGACGATCTGGGCCACGCCGACGACGAAGAAGGCCCTGCTGAAACAGCCGCTGCCGCCAGCCAGGAGGACGCCCAATGACGCCGCTCCTGCTTGCTGAAGGCTCGAATGCCGCACTCGTTACGTTTGCGATCTACACGCTGGCGGTCTTCGGGATCGCCGCGTTATCGAATCAGCTTCTGAAGTCGAAGAGCTTCATGAGCGAATACTTCCTGGGCAGCCGCAGCCTGGGCGTCTGGGCGTTCGCTCTGACGTTCGCCGCGACCAGTTCGTCCGGCGGATCGTTCACCGGTTTCCCGGCGAAGATCTACACGCACGGCTGGATCCTCGCGCTGTGGATCGGCAGCTACATGGTCGTGCCGATCTGCACGATGGGCCTGATCGGCAAGAGGCTGAACCAGGTCGCGCGACTCTCCGGAGCGATCACCGTCCCCGACGTGCTCCGCGATCGCTTCAACAGTCAGCGGTTTGGCCTGATGGCGGTCGTGCTGATCGTCTTCTTCATGTCGTTCAACCTGGTCGCTCAGTTCAAAGCCGGAGCCCTGATTCTCAAGGTGCTGCTGGCCGACGTGCAGGTCTTCAACGACTTCTCAGCAGTCGTCGCCGGCTGGACATCGGATATGCCCTTCTTCGGCAGCGACGGCAAGTACCTCGTCTGCCTGTTCTTCTTCGGTGTCGCGGTCATCGCGTACACGACTTACGGCGGCTTTCACGCGGTCGTCTGGACCGACGTGATGCAGGGCATCGTGATGGTCTTCGGCGTACTGATCCTGCTGCCGCTGGCGTTGTACGCGGTCGGAGGACTCGACTCAGCCACGCACGAAATGTCGAAGATGACAACGCCACGCCGAGGCTACGCGACGGTCGCCGTCGATGACCGCGCAACGGCGCCGCAGCAGCTCGACAAGGATGACTGGCTGAAGTTCGAAGCAGCCGACGGCACGCGGGTCTTCCGCGTCGCAAAGCCGTTCGCCGTACCAGCGGACGCCGCCGAAATTCACGCCGTAGAACTGCTCGAAATCACGACGCCTGACGAAGTCGACCGGATTCTGGCGGGCAGCGTTCCGGCTGAGTTTGTTGACGGTCTGTCGGTCTCTGGGTTTCAGAAACCGGACGAGAAGTTCGGGACTGTCACAATCATCCCGTCGGCAGGCTCAGGAGGAACCACGTTCGCTCGGGGAGACGTTCTGCACACAGAGAACCAGGCAGGTGATGACAAGCGGACATTCCAGGTTGCCGCCGACACAATTGTTCCGATCGACGAAACTGAAGTCGTTGTTCCCGTCGTCGAATCAGCCGACGGGAAATACCTGCACGGCATGGCACACGGAGACCTCAAAGCGTCAGCGGTTTCGCTGCAGTCCGTCTCATACGTCTACGGTGCCGATCAGCCCGGCGTTTACCTGACTGGCCCCGGCCCCAGCGCGACGGACTCGGTTGGCTTCCTGTCGCTGAGCGTCGCGATCTCGTTCTTCTTCATGTGGGCAATCAGCGGTACCGGACAGCCGAGCAACATGGTGCGGCTGATGGCGTTCAATAACAGCAAGACGCTCAAGCGGGCGATCTTCACCGTGGCGATCTACTACTCGCTGATCTATCTGCCGCTGGTCGTGATCTTCTGCTGTGCCCGCGTGCTGGTTCCGGGACTCGAAACGGAACCGGACCGGATCATGCCGGAGATCGCGGTCTACCTGACCGGTCGCGTCGGTGCCGCGTGGCTCGGCGGTCTGCTGATTGCCGCTCCGTTCGCAGCCGTGATGTCGACGGTCGACAGCTTCCTGCTGATGATCTCGTCGGCGATGGTCCGCGATATTTACCAGCGGAACATCAGCCCGGACGCCAGTGAGAAGACGATCAAGCGACTGAGCTATCTCTGTACGCTGCTGGTCGGCTCGATCGCAATGATCGTCGCCATCAACCCGCCGCGCTTCCTGCAGGACATCATTGTGTATGTCGGCAGCGGCCTGGCGGCATGCTTCCTCGCCCCGACGCTCTTCCTGCTTTACTGGCCGCGGTCGAACGAGCAGGGCAGCATCATCGGGATGCTCAGTGGCTTCTCGGCGCACCTGGCGATGTACGCGGCAGGGATGTTCGTCAACGGCTCGTTCTTCCGCCCGTACCGGCTGTTCGAGTTCGACCCGATCATCATCGGCCTGACGGTCTCGTTCGCCGTGACGTACTTCGCGACACTGGCCACGGCTCCGCCGTCTGAGGATCTGGTGAGGAAGTACTTCTATCGGCGGAAAAGCCAGTAATCGGTAGAGTTCACGCCTTGGAGAACAGGATACAGTCGCGCTGCATTCGATTCATCCGTCCAGTAGAGGGCCGTCTCTTTGACTCATTAGAGACTGGATGACTCGTTGCAATGACGCTCGATGAAGCAACCTTCAAGATCCTGATTTCGATTCTCGTTGCCATTGGGGTTGGCGACGGGCTTCGTCAGGTGGCTCGGTGGTGGATCGGTCGAATCAGATGGCACCGGTTTGACACCGACATCCAAAGCTGGATTCTGGGAAAACACGAAGCACCGCCCCCGGGCGACGGACACGCCATGAATGACGACGAGTTGCGGTTCCGTGTATCGACTTTTCTGAAAGACGCCCGATTCGATGCGCACGAATCCAGGGAACTGCTCGACTTCGCTGTGACGTTTGCACGAGGCCGTCTGCTCGACGCGGATGGCCACTGAAATACCCCGGCCCCGTCAGGACGCAAACGAACGGCTTGACCTGAAGGAATTGAAATGAGCATCGGCCAACGGGATTCTTCGAGCAGCGCAAAGCGGACGCAACGTGTCATATGGGCAACTCATGAAGACCGGATTCTGCATAATCTGGAACGGCAACGTCGCTACCAGAAGAAGGTGACCATCTCGTTGAGCTTGTCTGTTCTCGCCATCGTTGCAGCCCTCGCGTTCTCGCTCAGCATGATGGTGGTGGTACCGGTTTCGGGAATCGCTTTGCTCTTTCTACTTCTTCTGCTCGAAGCCAACGCGCATCTCAAGGAGATACGCGGACGCAGGTAACCGAGGTGAAGGACAGGTGTCCGAAGAACTGGGCCAGCCCAAAAGTTTCACACCTGGTTAATTAACCGTTCAACTGATTGACGGTATGAGAGCATTCATCCTGTTGCTCGTATGCGCTGGCTGCACGCACTCGTCAGTGCCGGACCTTCCGAGTCTGAATGAGTTCGCGGCGCCGGATTCTGCAGACGCCCATCTGACAGAACTTACTCCGTCGCTGATCGATACCGAGGTTGTCCTTGATGGTTGGGTAAAGCGCCGAGAGAAAGGCTGGCCCACTGAATTGAACTGCGTTGGGATGAAAGTGATCCTGACGTTTTCTCCTGGGACGAGCCCCCAGGAACTTGATTCTCTCGACGGAAAACACGTGCACGTCTAGGGTGTTCTGCGCGGTCGGGATGTCCTAGCCAGTTTTGGACAGCAGGGGCACCCAGGAAGACGTCACGTCAGATACTACGTCGAAGTGACTCGTTACGAGCTGACTCCCGAGACGACCAGCGACAAGTAGCTGCCAGAAGGCGTCTCAAGCCGGAGCGGTGCTGCGCTTGATCCGGCCTACCTTTGCGGCTCACCAGCGAACCACTTTGCGAGCGGACAGCTGCTGACGTCGACGCGTTCGCCTCGGCGGTATTTTTCGAGCAGGCGGCGGGACTGTTCGGCGAGCATCCGACGAACTTCACGGCGCAACCCTTTTTCTCGCGGGATGCGCATGTTGTCGTAGGCTGTTGTCTGATGCCGCAGCCAGGCGATGACGGCGGCTTCCGCTCGACGGTCGATCGGGATGCGTTGTGTGCGTGCGACCGTGCCGCTGCCGACGGGCGTTGCATGTTCGGCAACAGCGGTCGCCAGCCGGGCTTCGAGATCCTCGTAAGACGGATCGAAGTCGAGAAACGCGATGACCGCCGCTCGAAAGTCCTCGACGTACTCCGTCTGCTGCTTCTCGCGGCGACGACGGCCTGAGGCCAGCTTCTTCTGGTAGGAATCGGTGGAGCGTTCTTCGGCGAGCTGCTGCCGAATCGCCTCGATCCGCTCGACCGGAGCCCAGACGCCCAGAGAGAACGTTCGCCGGCCACGCTTCTGCTTGACAGTCCACGTCGGGCCAGCGGCTTTGACTCGGCGCGTCAAAGCGGCGTCTCCGGGCGGAAGAACGTCCCAGCCAGCGGGAACCTGTAGCACGCGGCCATCTTCTGCGATGACGGAATGCTCATTCGGGCCGGGAGCCACGGTGCGATTGATTTCAGGCATGAAGTTGAATTCGGATTGAGCAGTAAGAAAGCGAAGGCAGAGCGACGCTGGCCAGAAGCCGTCGCCGAGTTCCGGTTTGGCACGCGGAACTGTCAACGATCGCGGTTCCGATTTGAAGGTTCCCGCCGCTGCGTATTGCCACTTCTGTCACAAGGTATCGGTTTTTGCTGAGCGGCTTGCGCGTCACCTCACTCGT
>JAPOLP010000678.1 GCA_029977045.1 Planctomycetota bacterium | reverse complement strand
TTGCCGCGTCGGCCCGGCAGGTAGTTTGCCTCACCTTCAAGCGGCAATTGCCAGAGAATCCGACCTGTGTAGACATCGACGGCGGTCATCTTGCCGGGCCCCTGCAGGAACATCCGGCCTCCGATGACGGCCATGCTCGGGCCCCAGAAATGACGGTTGTAGAACAGGCTGCCATCGGCTGCCGGGCCGCCAAACCACAGCACGCCGAGCGGCGCCTTCACGAGAGCGTCCTGAGACATCAGCGTGTTGGAAGCGTCGCCGTACTCGTGCGTCCAGTCGGCCGATCCGGGCAGTGAGCCGACTCGCGTCAGCAGCGAATGGTCAGCCGCGTGTGCCAGTCCGGCTGAGGCGAGCTTCGCGGAAGACACCGCCTTTTCGAGCGCTTCATGCTGAGTGCTGTCTCCAGGCAACCAGGCAGTGCCTCCGTAGGGGCGGAGGATGCGGAACAATCGGGCGATTGCTTCTGGATTGCTGTCGAGTCCGAAGTTGCGCGGTGTCTCGGAAACGACCAGGCTCGCCATGTACGGCGGCAATTCAAAGTTGAGCGGATTCCCAACGCAGGCGGCGACTCTGCTTCCATAAACGTGCGCCGCGTCCAGTCGCTTGCGCAGTGCGTCGACCTTCTGAACATCAGAGTCGACCACGATGAGCCGCAGCCTGGACTGCGACAGCAGCGCATCGATCAGACCGCCAGAGCCCGCCCCGAGTACGACACAGAAGGCATCATCCAGTTTCTGCTCTTCCAGCAGCCGTGCGACGCGAGCGCTCCACTCGGAATTTGTCGTGAGGGTCCCTCGGCCTCGCGTGTCGTGTGTCTGCGGTTTTCCCGAACCGGCTCCAAAGCAGTGCATGTGCCCGTCGATCGTCGTCACGACCAGCCGACCGTTCGCCGCAATCATCGACGCCACGTTGCCATCGACGGTGGTTTTCCATCCGACTGTCGGCGCCGCGGAGCCCTTCAGGTCGAGGGCGAAAACGAAGTCTCCCTGGTGTCCGTACAGACGCGAGCCCGCTCGCAGGTCGACAACCAGCGGGTTCGTCTTGAGCTGCGCGGCAGCATCCTCGGCGGAGATGCTCTTCACCTCGTGGAAGGGCAGAGACCAGAGCTGATTGAGAACCGAGACCT
This sequence comes from Planctomycetota bacterium, assembly GCA_029977045.1. GTDB lineage: Bacteria > Planctomycetota > Planctomycetia > Planctomycetales > Planctomycetaceae > JAPOLP01. The sequence continues at coordinate 2,909 of JAPOLP010000678.1, read as the reverse complement.
TCGTCTTTTTGCCTCGACGGTCGGTCTTCTCGACGAGTTTGATGTTCTCCAGATCGAAGGCCGCGATGTTCGCTTCCTCGGCTGCGTAGAGCGTTCCATCGCCAATCACCGGCGATTGAGTGGTCGAACTGATCTGAAATTTCTTAGCCGTGTCGTACGTGACCGCTCCGTGAAACAGCCAGTGGCCGGACGCGGCGACGTGGTAGTTCGTCACGCCGTGCGTGCCATAACTGAACGACCCGAAAACTCCCGTCTCGCGGTTCATCGTCGCGACGTTTGATCGGCCCTGCGGAATGAACAGCGTCGAATCCGTCGCGGCCAGATACCCCTGCGGCGTCAGGTCGTTTAGCGTCACGACGTCGTGGTCAATCGCCGCGTGCCCGGGACCGGCTTCCTGCACGACGGCGCCGTTGGCCGGGTTGACCGAATAGAGAAACGTCCCCTCGAACGGCCACACGCCGACCGTGAAGTGGATGCGTCCGTCGACGAGGACGGGACCGCCTCGAACCGGCCAGACGGAAATGACTCGCTCACTGCCAATGACTTTTCGAATGTCGGGGGCCGCGACGAATCGCCAGTTCAACAAGCCGGACTTCAGCTCAACGCAGTACAGCGCTCCGTCGTCCGCGCCGAAGTAAACGCTGCCCTGGTGAATAAGCGGGGCGAACCGAACCGGGCCTTCCGCAAAAAACTTCCAGCGCTGCTCGCCAGTGCTCAGGCTGACGGCAGTGACGGAGTCGTCGTGTGAGGATCCAAACAGCAGCAGATCGCCAGCGGCAACTGGTTCGTAGGCGGCGTCAAACTGCAAACGCGGATCTTCCGGCCAGGCTGGCTTCTGAGGCTTCATCAGCCGCGTCCACTGTAGCTGCAACGCCGACGGCAGTTCTTCCGGAGAAGCCGCCGTCCGCCCGGCATCAAACCGCCACATCGGCCAGTCCTCGGCACTGAGCGACGCAGCAACGCTCGAGATCCAGCAGACCACAACAACGGGAATCAGGCAGCGACTCTTCATCACGCAGCTCCTCATGTTCAAGACGGCCACTGAGAGCCGGGACTATCCCTGCGTGGGCAGCCGATCTCAACCAACTGTTGTGGCGACTGTCGCCGTCGACAGATATGTTCCGTCAGAACGACTTTGAGACGACCCGAGGAGATTACACCGGTGGAGCTTCTCCGCGAACTGATGCGGCTGCAGGACGAGCGTGGGTGGCTGGACGACGACACGCTGCGGCGGCTGTCGCGCGAACGCAACGTGCCGCTGTACCGGCTCGAAGGACTCGTCAGCTTCTACCCGAGCTTCCGCCGCTCGCCCCCACCGAAATACTCGGTACACGTCTGCCGGGACGTTTCGTGTGCGATGCGGGGTTGCCAATCGCTGACAGCGGCACTGCAGTCGGCCTGCGCGGGGCGGGACGGCGTCGAGATTCACGAGACGTCGTGCCTGGGCCGCTGCGACTCAGCTCCGGCAGTTGCCGTCAACGAGGTTCCGCTGACGTCAGCGATCGACGCGAAGTCGCAGCAGCAGGCGGTGCTGCAGATTATTGACGGAAACGTTTCACTGCCCGAGAACGCTCCGACGTCCGAGCCGCGACGCTGGAAAGTCGATCCATACGCGACGTCCGACGAGCGTTACGGGACGCTCGCACGGCTGCTTGCAGGCGACGCGTATCCAGGCGATGTCTGCGTCGAGCATCTCTCCGCGGCAGGTCTGCGCGGGATGGGCGGTGCCGGGTTTCCAACGGGCCGCAAGTGGGAACTCGTTCGCGGCGAAACGTCGGACGCGAAGTACGTCATCTGCAACGCGGACGAGAGCGAGCCGGGGACGTTCAAGGATCGAGTGATTCTCGAAGAGCTACCGCATCTGGTCATCGAAGGCATGGTCCTGGCCGGGCTGACGATCGGGGTGGAAACCGGCATCGTGTATCTGCGGCACGAGTACGTTCGCGAACGCAAAGCGCTCGAGGCCGCGCTCGACGACGCTCGTCAGCGAGGCATCCTCGGTGACAACGCCGCCGGCAGCGGACAACGGTTCGACATCGAGATCTTCGTGTCGCCCGGCGGGTACATCCTCGGCGAGGAAACCGCGCTGCTGGAAGCTCTGGAAGACAAACGCGGCGAACCGCGCAACAAACCGCCCTACCCCGGCCAGCACGGCCTGTGGGGCAAGCCAACGCTGATCAACAACGTCGAGACCTACGCACTCGCGACGAGCATCGTGCATCACGGATCCGACTGGTGGCGTTCTCAGGGTGCGAACCGCGACGGCAAGCAGTATTCCGGTCTGAAGTTCGTTTCGGTCTCAGGTAACGTCAGTCAGCCCGGCGTCTATGAGATTCCGGTCGGCACAACGGTCGCGGAGGTCATCGAACTTGCTGGCGGCCTGCCCGAAGGCCGAACGCTGCAGGCGTTTCTCCCCGGCGGAGCGAGCACAAGCTTCCTGCCGGCGGACAAGGCCGACACGCCACTCGACTTCGACGCGATGAAGGCCGCCGGCAGCGCGCTCGGCACAGGAGCCGTCATCGTCATCGACGACAGCAATGACCTGTTCGAGCTGGCGACAAACATCGTCCGCTTCTTCCGCAACGAATCCTGCGGAAAGTGCGTCCCGTGCCGCATGGGCAGCGAGAAAGCCGTCCGCATCCTCGAAGGCGTCGCGGCAGGCGACAGAGCGAATACCGAACTTGACCTGCTCCCGGTACTCGGTGAGACACTCGAACAAACCTCAATCTGCGGCCTCGGCCAGGTCGCACTCAATCCGATTCTGTCGTTGATGAAGAACATGCCAGACGCAATTCGATGTTGACCAGGAATCGGCTGACTGCAGCGCAGAGACGCCGAGCATCGCAATGACTTTGCGTTGCTTTGTGTCTTAGCGCCTTTGCGCTGAATTGACTGTCTGCCCGCTACAG
>JAPOLP010000728.1 GCA_029977045.1 Planctomycetota bacterium | reverse complement strand
TTCGGACGGTAGTGACGTGCTCGTTGGCAGCGGCGGCAGTGACCGGATCGAAGGCAACGCCGGCCATGACCGCATTATCGGCGGTTCGGGAGCCGACACGCTGATCGGTGGAGACGGAAACGACTTCATCAAGGGACTGGGCGGTTCGGGTGACCGGCTCAGCGGCGGCGCCGGCGACGACACGCTCAACGGCGGTCGCGGAGTAGACCGCCTGTTCGAGATCGGTGACGTCGACTTTACTCTGACAACAACCACGTTGACCGGGTTGGGGAATGACCGTGTCCAGGCGATCGAGATCGCCGAACTCAATGGCGGCCCGTCGGACAACGTGATCGACGTGAGCGCATTCGTAGGCTTCAAGGGCTTCACGCAGTTGCGAGGCAACGGTGGCAACGATCTGCTGATCGGGTCGCCGATGGGTGACGTGCTCAATGGTGACGCCGGCAACGACACGCTACTGGGCAAGGCCGGCAACGATACGCTCAACGGTGGTGACGGCAACGACGGCCTGTCGGGCTTCACCGGAAACGACGTGCTCGACGGAGGTCGCGGCTATGACCGTCTGTTTGGCGGCGAAGGCAACGATTCTCTGACGGGTGGCAACGCCCTTGACACACTGATCGGTGGCGACGGTGACGACACGCTCGCCGGCAACGACGGCACCGACACTCTCGTCGGCGGCACCGGCAACAACGATCCATCGATGGGTGACACGTTCAACGACGCCACCGCCGTCATCGACGAAGCCTTCATGCTCGACCCACTACCCGACTGGGTCGATCAGGTGTGACAGCCGTAGAACGGAATTCATTCCGTTCAAAACGTCGCCAGGTTTCTCCGAAACCTGGAACGACGCAGGAGCGAGGAAGAATCCCCAAAGTGCTGGCCGCTACGCGGCGATAGCGGCCACGTAGCTTGTGCCCGACGTCAGGCTTGCTGCGAGTTTCAGAGGAACTCGCTTGCGGTTGGTGGTTCGCATGTTGCAGTCGTTCGTCGGCGACCAGCCACGCTGAAGGGTTGGTCGACGCGGGCGGGTGGTTAATCTTTCGGGGTGATGTGTGAGTCTCGACTTCCCGCCGCCTCGCTCTGAAACGACCTGCCCCATGATCAACTCGCTTCGACTGGTTTGGCTGCTACTCATCGTCGTCGGTCCGGTGAGAAGTTCGCCCTCGATCGTTCGGGGAGAAGACGCGAATGCTGAACTGCGGCAACTGGTGTCGAAGTTCTGTGTTGACTGTCATCAGAAGGACGGTGCGGAGGCGGGGGTTGATCTGCAGTCGCTGACGGCTCGCGATGATTTTGCGGCGGACTTTCGGATTTGGCGGCGAGTGGTGGATCAGCTTGAGCAGAAGCTGATGCCGCCGGAATCGAGCGACGCGCAGCCGATGGAACGTCAGCGGAAGCAGCTTGGTGACGCGATCCGGCAGGGCATCATGGCCGCGGAGAAGCAGCACGATGGCGAGCCGGGGAATGTTGTCATCCGGCGGCTGACGAGTGCCGAGTACGGCTATGCGATCCGTGATCTGACCGGCGTCGACTTTGACGTCGAGCGGAACATTGTGGCGGACGCGGTCGGCGGAGCCGGGTTCACGAATACGGGCATCGTGCAATTTACCGAGGACGCGATCCTCGAACGGTATCTCGAAGCCGCGCGGCAGATCGCTGATCACGCGGTTGTCGGTGCGGGGCCGCTGCAGTTCTTTCAGGACCCAGGAGCAACCGGGTTTGAGCTGTCAGCCATCGACCGCATTCTGAAGATCTATCGCCAGCACGGCTTTCGCACGTCGGCGGGTGAGGGCGGCCAGCCATTCGGGACCGAAAAGTACCCGCTGGCGTTCCTGACCGCGTGGCAGTTTTACCATCGCGAGAAGCTCGGGCAGGCCGACGTCACGCTGCAGACACTCGCTGCCGAGGCCGGCATCGAGCCGCGGTTTGCCGAGTACATCCACGGCGTGCTGACGTCCGAATCGCCAGTGTTTCCGACGTCCGAGATCGTGACGGCCTGGCAGGGACTGCCGGCACCGACGAGTAAACAGGACGCCGCCTCCGAGCAGATGAAATCCCAGTGTGAGAAGATCGCTGAGTTGCTGCGACGGTGGCAGAACCGCTTCGGCGTGAACCCGGACGCGAAAGAGGAAGCTCCGATCCTGCGAGCGGACCGTTTCAACGTGCAGCAACTTCAGCCGTTCGAGATGAACATCAACTTTCCGAAAGGAACGAAGACCGCTCACCTGGTGATTTCGGTCGAATCCGCGAATGGCGACGGCTCACCTCGCGCCGTGATCGCGTGGCAGAACCCGCAGGTGCAGTTCCGCGACTACGCAAAGCAACTCGCTGCTCCAGCACCGCTGCGGGACTTCCTGACGGACGAGACTGTTTCGCGACTGAAGTTCGGCGGCAAATGGTTCGATGCAAACCTGCCAGAGACGGACTTCGGAACCATCGGAACGAAGCCGCTGGAGTTTGAGCTGCCAATCCCGGACGGCGCGAGGTCGGGGCGTCTGCTGGTGAGTGCGGCGCTCGACGTTGAACACGGCGACGACTGCATCGTCCGCTGCACGATCGCGCAACTGGAAGAGACTGATCAGGGCAAGTCTGTGTCCGGGCTGTTGGGCAACCCGGCCAGCCCGGCCTTTAACGAGTGGAAGAGCGGTGTGCTGGAGTTCGCCCGTTTGCTGCCGCAGATGTCGCAGCGCGAGCCCGCTCCGTCGGACCGCGACCCCGTCCCCGAACCGGTCGACGGCACGTACAACAACGCCGAGCGGAACTTCTTCCACACGCGGATCAAATACTTCCGGGATGATGACTTCCTGATGTGGAACATTCTCGACAGTGAAACGCAGCGGCAGCTTGATCAGGCATGGGCTGACCTGAAGGGCTCGTTTGAGTTTCACGAAACCTGGCTGCAGTTCCTGGCTCGCAAGTACGACATCGACCTTGATGGACGCCGCATCTCGACGCTGGGCAAGGACTGGATCGCGGGCCTTCCGACCGAGGCGCAGCAGTTCATCATTCCGCTTGAGGTGGACTACAGGGTGACGCAGGTGATGTTTGCCGGCGCTCGGATGAAGCATCTGTCGGATATGTTCGACTTCGCTGCAAGAGCCTGGCGGCGACCGCTGACGGGACGTGAGCAGACCAGCCTGCTCGAATTCCATTGGCATCTGCGGAACGAGGCGAAACTTGATCATCGGTCAGCAATCTGCGCGATGATCGCCCGAGTGCTGGTTTCGCCAGGGTTTCTTTATCGATCGGAACGTGCGACCGCTGGGGAGCCACGAGCCACAAGTTCGGCCGCAGACAACGTGGCTCCTCTCTCGCAGTGGGAACTCGCGTCGCGGCTGAGCTTCCTGATCTGGTCGTCTGTGCCCGACGACGAACTGCGTCGAGCAGCGGCAGCCGGGGAACTTGCAGCCGAGGAGCAGCTCAGGCTGCAGGTGCGGCGGATGCTGCGTGATCCGAAGTCGCGGCGGTTCGCGACCGAGTTCTTCGGCCAGTGGTTTGGCTTTTACCGCTTTCACCAGTTTCGAGGCATCGACGAATCGCTGTTTCCGGGGTTCTCAAAGTCGCGGCAGCAGGCGATGTATGACGAGGCGGTGGCGTTCTTCGATTTCGTGGTTCGCGGTGATCGCCCCGTCGGCGAGATTCTGTTTGCGGACTATGCCTTTCTGAACGCGGACCTCGCCGCGCACTACGGAATCGACGTCGCACTTGAGGACGGCGAGGAACTTCAGCGAGTGACCAACGCCGACCGTTTTCATCGCGGCGGG
>JAPOLP010000782.1 GCA_029977045.1 Planctomycetota bacterium | reverse complement strand
GTCGCCGGGGTCAATCGATACTCCGATGGTCTCTCTGCAGGGCGAGGAGCGAGCCGCACTCTTCCAGAAAGCAACCGCGAACAACGTGATCCCGCGTGCTGGCACGTCGGACGAGGTTGCTCAGGCGATCGTGTTTCTGATCCAGAACGACTTCGTGACAGGTACGACGGTCGATGTCGACGGTGGGTGGCTCATCTCGTGAAGGATTAGCGGCCGCAGGCGTGGCAGACGATTGGTGAGAGTACTTCACAGACAGAGGCGGAAAATCAACATGCTCAGGAAGTGCACCAGGTCTTACCCTCGATGTCCATGCCTCGGACCTCTGGCATCCAGCCGAAGCATCGCAGTTGCTGTCGTCGTCGGGCTGTTAGTGACGCTGGGATCAGATGGCCATCGTTTGTCGGCAGCCGACACTCCGAAACGCCCGAACATTGTGTTGATCATGGTTGACGATATGGGCTGGTCCTACCTTGGCTGCTACGGCGGCGAGATCGACACACCGAACATCGATTCGCTGGCTCGTGACGGGCTGCGGTTTACGCGGTTCTACAACAACGCGGTCTGCGGAGCGACTCGGGCGTCGCTCTTGACCGGGCTCTACTGCCAGCAGGCCGGGCATCGCGGTGACCGCTGGAACGAGCCGAAGGACTTCGACCGCTGCGTGCTCATCCCGGAGGTCCTGCAGGCGAATGGCTATCACACGGCGATGGTGGGCAAGTGGCAGGGCCGGGACCTCGCGGTCAAGCGTGGATTCGACCGCTTCTTCGGACCGAACTGCCGTGCGAAAATCAGTTACTGGGACGCCGTCGTGCAGAACGACTTCTCTCTCGACGATCAGCCGTGGGAACATCCCGACGACTTCTTCATGACGGACGCGTTCAACGATTATTCGGTCGAGTTTCTGCAGAACGCGGTGAAGGGAGAGAGGCCGTTCTTCCTTTACGTGGCCTATATCGCGCCGCACTGGCCGCTGCACGCTCGCGAGGAAACGATCGCTCCGTACCGCGAGCGTTACCGGCAGACTGGCTGGGATGGCTGGCGGGAGAAGCGTCTCGCCCGGCAGCAGGAGCTGGGACTTCTGCCTGAGGACGCGACGCCGGCGGTGCGAAACCAGTCCGTCCCCGACTGGTCGAAGGACCCGAACAAAGACTGGCAGGCGGAGCGGATGGCGGTTTACGCGGCTCAGATTTCCAACGTCGATCGCGGTGTTGGCCGATTGCTCGACGTACTGGAAACCTCCGGCGCTGACGAGAACACGCTCGTTCTGTTTCTCTCTGATAACGGAGCCGCTCCCGATGGCGGATTCACTCCGAGTAAGAGCGGTTTTGGTTTTGCTCCAAACGCGAACAATGCCAACTGGCGAAAGGACGGAGTGGCGATTCGTCCCGGAAGTGGTCCCGAACTGATGCCGGGGCCGCACGATACGTTTTCGGCTTACGGACTCGCGTGGGCTTTGACGAGCAACACCCCGCTGCGCGACGCGAAACAGTCGGCCTACGAAGGCGGCATCCGCACCCCGCTGATCGCTCGCTGGCCGGCGATCATCAAACAGGGGAACGGCCTGACAAGACAGCCGGGACACGTCATGGACATCATGGCGACGTGCCTCGACCTGGCTGGCGTCGAGTATCCCACCGAGTTTCAAGGCCGCCGACCGACGCCGATGGAAGGCCGCAGCCTCACGCCTATCTTTCGCGGAGAACAACGCGAGGGTCACGAACTGATCGCCTGGAACTGCGCTCGCGGGCGGGCCATCCAGATGGGCGACTGGAAGCTGGTCCGACCGCGAGACAATCAGCCTTGGGAACTCTACAACCTCGCAACCGACATCGGCGAAACCCGCAACCTGGCATCGAACGAACCCGAACGCGTCACGACGATGACGGCGAAGTATCAGGAATGGCGACAGCGCGTTGGCGCGAAGTAATTACCAGCGTTTTGCAGCAACCGGCGAATGCGAACACGACTCAAGACGACATTTTCCGTTGGAGTACCGGCTTCAGCCTGCGAGTGCCCTGGAAGCTCAGCAGACGTCGGCTGAAGCCGGTACTCCAACGCAAGCCTCCAGAAAAAAGACAATCTGAAACTTAGTCAGTGAGGACGCTGTGACAACAAGTGCCGTGGCCCGCGTGATGCGAATCGTTCTGTTGATGTTTCTGGTGGTCGCTTCATTCAACGGTCGCGACCTGGTTGCGCAAACAACGAAACGTCCGGCGTGGACGGCTTCGCGGGTGAAGGGCACTCCGGAACCGCCGCTGCCGTATCGGGCTCAGCGGGTGTTTCCGCAACTGGGATTCAACCAGCCGACGGTCCTGACGAGTGCTCCGGGAACCGACCGGCTGTTCGTTGCCGAGCAGAGCGGTCAGATCTTCTCGATCCCGAACGACCGCGAGTGCCGCGAGGCCGACCAGTTTCTCGACACGCGGCAACTGGTGGAGAAGCTCAACGAGTCGCTGGCGGACGACGACAAGGTCTCCTTCGGTGCTGTGTACGGACTGACGTTTCATCCGGACTTTGCCGCGAACCGCCGGTTTTATGTCTGCTATGTCGTGAGCTATCGGAAGGGCGGTCGAGGGCAGCATCCGCACGGGACGCGAGTCGTGCAGTTGCTCGCCGATAAGAACGACCCGCCGCAGGCCATCATCGACAGCGAGGTCGAAATCATCTCGTGGCTGCAGGGCGGGCATAACGGCGGGTGTCTGAAGTTCGGCCCCGACGGGATGCTCTTCATCTCCGCGGGCGACGGCGGCAACGCGTTTCCGCCGGACGGACTCAACACTGGGCAGGACGTGACCAGCCTTCTCGCCGGAGTGATGCGGATCGACGTCGACCGTCAGTCGGACGGCCTGCCGTACGCGATTCCGGAAGACAATCCGTTTGTCGTGCTGGAACGGCAGCGGGCTTCGGGCGCGGCGGAGGCAGACAAACTGCCCGAGCTTCCTGCAGGCACACGAAAAGAGATCTACGCGTACGGGATGCGGAATCCCTGGAAGATGAGCTTCGACCGCCAGACCGGCGATCTGTGGGTTGGTGACGTTGGCTGGGAACTGTGGGAACTGGTTTACCGAGTGCGACCGGGCGACAACTTCGGCTGGAGTCTCGTCGAGGGCAGTCAGACCGTGCGGCCCGAACAGCGAACAGGACCGACGCCCGTCACACCGCCCGTCGTTGAGATTCCTCACACCGAAGCCGCCTCAATCACCGGCGGGTTCGTTTATCGAGGCTCGCGGCTGCCGGAACTCGACGGCCACTACATCTTCGGTGATTGGGAGACGCGGCGTTTCTGGAGCATCAAAGTTGAAGGCGAAACAGTCGGTCCGCGTCGGGAACTCGTCGAGCCCACTGTTCGTATCGTCGGATTCGCCGAACGCAACGACGGCGAACTGCTGCTGCTCGATTACGACAACGGCTCGATTCACGAATTGGTCCGCAACAACGTCGAAGCGAACGCCGCTGAGTTTCCGCGACGACTGAGCGAGACCGGATTGTTTGATTCCGTCTCCGGCCACACGCCGACGGCAGGCGTGCTCCCGTTCGAGATCAACGCCGCTCAGTGGGCCGATCATGCGACATCGGAACGCTGGCTCGGCC
>JAPOLP010001024.1 GCA_029977045.1 Planctomycetota bacterium | reverse complement strand
CTCTGGTCAACGAACTGAAGGTCCTCTTCGACCGGATGGGCATCGACGTCTGGGAAGTCATCGACGCGGCGAAGACGAAGCCCTTCGGCTTCCAGGCGTTCTATCCGTGACCGGGTCTCGGCGGGCACTGCATCCCTATCGACCCGTTCTATCTGACGTGGCTCGCCCGGCGTTACGGCCTGGCGACGCGGTTCATCGAACTGGCCGGCGAAGTTAATTCGCGGATGCCCGAGTACGTCATCTCGCAGTTGATGGAGTTCCTGAACGAAGAGGGCAAGGCACTTCGAGGCAGCAAGGTCTGCCTGCTGGGCGTCGCGTACAAGAAAGACGTCGACGATCCGCGCGAGAGCCCGTCGTTCGTCCTGATGGAACACATGCTGGCGCGCGGCGTCGAGCTGACCTACAACGACCAGCACGTCCCGGCTCTGCCAAAGATGCGGCACCACGACCTGCCGGCGATGGAGAGCCAGGAACTGACGCCGGACTTCCTCGCCGCTCAGGACTGCGTGCTGATCGCTACCGACCACTCAGCCTACGATTGGGACTTCATCGTCGAGCATTCCGAATTCGTGCTCGACACACGCAACGCCACGAAGAACGTCAGCTCGGGCCGCGAAAAGATCCGCAAAGCGTAAGGGGAGTCGGAAACACCTTCCCGCTTCCGCCCCTCAATTCCTATTAGCCCCGACATTTATGTCGGGGTTCCAAGCATCACATCCGGCCCTGTTGCTGGCCCGTTGCCGACGCTCCGCGTCGGCAACGGGCCAGCAACACAGGAAATGGGATAGAGCACTCGTAACCCCGTGCTGAAGCACGGGGCTATAAAATGACCACTCGATTCAGTGGGTGACCTGGACACATCTCTGACCTCGCGGCGGGCGAGCCAGCTTGTGTTTCCGTTGAACGCTGCGTTCAATAGTCCGGCTGTTGAATTTCAAACTCGCCCCCCAGGTCGTTTCGGCCTGCGTCCTGATTTCCGGATCGAACCGATGTTTCGAGTCACTGGCAGTGCAACCTCGGATTACGAACGTCTGACGCGGCGGAGTTTCGTCGAAGCTGGAGTGCTGGGGCTGGGGGGGATGACGCTCGCCGACCTGATGGTCTGCCGGTCAGCCGCCGCGAACACGCCCGCCGTCAACAAATCCAGTGACACCAGCGTGATCCTCGTCTGGATGAGCGGAGGACCAGGTCATCACGAGACGTGGGATCCAAAACCGGACGCGGTGGCTCAGTACCGCGGCCCGTTTGGTGCGATCTCTACGTCGGTCGACGGAATTCAGTTCAGCGAGACCTGTCCCGAGCAGGCGAAGCTCGCCGATCGAATGACGATTCTGCGATCCGTCCGTCACGGCACCGGCGACCACACGAAGGGCAACCACTGGATGCTGACCGGGTTTGAAGGCCCCGACTTCAACAAGCCCGACAATACGATTCAGCGACGTCCGTCTCTGGGTTCCGTCGCGTCGGCACTCCGAGGCCCCAACGTCAAAGGGATGCCGGCCTACGCCGCCGCTCCGCATCTTCGTGGCGGGACGGACAACATCTTCCACTACGCAACGTACCTCGGCGGCGCTCACAACCCGTTCATCACGAACTCGGACCCCAACGAAGCCGACTTTCAGGTCCGCGATCTGTCGCTGTCGAGCGGCCTGACGTTCGACCGTCTTGCCAGCCGACGCTCGCTGCTGGAAGGCATTGATGATTATCGCCGCCGGGCCGACGTGGGCATGTCTGACATGAGCGGCCAGCAACAGGCTGCCTTTAATCTGCTGACCAGCTCGGCGGTCCGCGACGCGTTTGATCTGTCGAACGAGTCGGAGTCGCTGCGCGATGATTACGGTCGCCACACGTTCGGCCAGAGTGCGCTGCTGGCACGACGCCTCGTCGAACGCGGCGTCACTTTTGTAACCGTCAACACGCAACCCTGGGACCATCACGGCACTGCGAATCGGCTGGCGACTGAGGAAGGCGCGAAGCTGCTGATTCCGCCCGTCGACCGAGCCATCGCCGCGCTGATCCGCGACCTGATCGACCGCGGGCTGTACGAGAAGACTCTCGTCGTCGCGATGGGCGAATTCGGTCGCACGCCAAAGATGAACTCCGCTGGAGGCCGCGACCACTGGGGCCACACCTTCAGCGTCCTGATGGCTGGCGGCCAGTACCGCATGGGGCAGACGATCGGGACATCAGACCCTCAAGGAGCCTACGTCAGCGATCGCCCGATTCATCCGGAAGATGTCGCGGCAACCGTCTACCACCACTTGGGAATCGACGCCCGCGAAACCGCCATTCCCGACCGCACCGGTCGAGCCCGCTACCTAGTCGAACGCGGCGAAGTCATCCGCGAACTGCTGTAGGACCGGTCCCACCGGTCGACCGGTTCACGTCACAGCAAAATGGCCGGTGGGAACCGGCCTACAGCACTTTAGCCCTCGGGTCAGGTGACGCCACTTGATGAAAAGGTAAGAGGGTCGTCTCACCTGACAATCCGCCGCGCCCGACATGATCGGCGGTGTGGGACGCGAGAACCGTCAGAATGGCCCGACATTCGGACGCAGCTCCACTCTTCGGACCTACAGTCGTAGCGAGGAGAACTGCCATGAAAATTCTGCGCAAATCTTTCGTTCG
>JAPOLP010000530.1 GCA_029977045.1 Planctomycetota bacterium | reverse complement strand
TTTCGCGGTCATTCGGCCTGCTGAAGAGCGCTCAGAACATCAGCTCAGAAGAGACGATGCACCTGCTGTCGAGCGTCCGGCTCGGCGTGTATCTAGGCCTTGTCGATGAGATCGATCTGGCAACGCTGAACGAGCTTTACATTCAGACGCAGCCGGCCCACCTGCAAAAGATGCGACACGCGGAACTCGACTCCGCCGAACGCAACAAAGCCCGCGCCGCCCTGCTCCGCCAGCGACTGGCAACGGGCGATGACGAGTAACCGACTGCCGCGTTCGATTGGGCGTCGATCACTCGACTGATTCCGCCATCTTTTCAACCTCGGCCAGCAATGGCCGATACGCAAACTTATTCAGAGTGGCAATCACGCCGCGGTCACTCTGTTCGCGAGCCACGTCCGACAGCGTATTGACGCAGTTGTAGGTCGACTCCAGCGCCGCTTCGAGATGTTCCAGAGCGGCCTCGTTGTCTCCCGCCTTCTTCGCAAGAGCCGCCTGGCGGACGGCTTTCACCGCAGCTAGATACTCGACGACGTACTCGCCACGTTTAGCGTAGTAGAACAATATCGGTTTGGCCCCACCGTCAATCGCTCCGTGTGCCCGGTATAGCTCGACCATGTACTGCGTGTAGGCATCCGTCGCCGACTGCCACCAGTCCGGAATCGGATCGGGCCGGTAGTGCTTCATCAGAAGCCCATCGACCGGAAACGCGAAACCCAGGTCATTCTCATCGATCAGGTTCGTCGCCTTTTCCAGATACTGCCAGGCGAGCCACAGCCGATCGGCGGCCGCGTCATTCTGAGTTGCCGACGTCCACAGCTCCTTAAGACTTGCCTCCGCAGTGAGGCCCTTCTCCCACGACGCCCGCGACAGAAAATAGACAGACGAATCCAGCTCGGCGGGAACCCAGTAGCGGGTCGAGAACCCATCCCAGCCGTGCCGCTCAATCTCAGACGTCAGCGTCCCGAGACTCTGCAGAGCAGACTGCGGCAGCAAGCCGACGTTGTCATCGGCCAGTGTCATGATCAGCCGGCTCGGGACCTTCTTCGCCGGCACGGGCGCCAGTAGCTCACGATTTTCCGCCACACGTCGAGCCGTGTAGTCCACAAAGTTCAACGTCGACGCGTCATTCGGAATGACCTGATCGAGTACAGGAAACAATGCCGGATCGACGGACGTGATCACCAGCTCGACAGCCTTCCCGTCTTTTCGTTTCAGGAGCGAACCGTCGGAAAACAGCTCAGCCAGAAACGCGAGCCCGACCAGATTGCCTTTGACAGCCCGCTCCCCGCGATCACCGCTGGCAATCAGCTTCCGCTCGCGGGCCTGCCGCACGAGCGACTCGACGGTCAGCTCCCCAGACGCACCGCGTTTCTTCAGCAGCATCAGGGCGTCGTCTGCATGTTGATCCCATTCGGGAAACTCGGGCAGCGTCAGGTACAGCTCGTCTAGCTCCGGGTAGGTGTCGATGTAAGCACGAATCTTCGTCGCAACGAGCTTCTGCAGCGTTTCATCGGTTGGCCCCTGTCCGGCAGACGGAGTGATTGTGAGACTCTTCAACTGCCGGGCAACCTGCGACCCCGGCAGTGCTGACTGAAACTCACGCGGAAACTCCAGCGGCGAGATGCTCACACCAACGCTCATCCCCAGCTCGTGAGCGGCATCGATGATGCCCTGCATATGCTTTCGCCCGGCGGCATGACGTTCTGCCGATGTCTTCAGCCCCGCGAAGTCCGGGTTCTCGAAGACTTTGGCCCCTCGAAACACTTTCTTGCCGACCGTGTCTCCGTCGACCGGGAATTCCTCACCAAACCAGTGCAGGGCCGTCGTCTTCTTCACGCCGCCAAATTCGTACTCGACGAATGGCTGCCACGGGTAGACGCTCAGCATCACCCGGTTGTATTTCATCTTCGCGAGCTGCTTGAGGAACCGCTTGTGCTCCTCAAGACCCCAGGACTCCGGGCCGATCGCGAAGTCGTTGATCGTCCGCCAGGTGCGCGAGCGAAGCTGCGGTTCAAGCACACCGTCGTACTTCGACAGGTCGACGACCGGTTTCTTTTGCAGAGGATCAATGTCACCACGAGGAAGAAACCGAAACCCGAGCCGATGTCCGAGTTCGTAAACGGCCCACAGCGTCGCCGCCGGGCTTCCGCCGCCAACCGCGCAAACTGCTCCGTTATCCCGGCTGCGGATCACGATTCCCTGGTCGGAAACCTGCGGCCAGTCTTTGAACGACGAAGCTGTCAACGAGTTCGTCTGCGGGCCACCGATGCAAACCGTGATCGCAGACTTGTCGGCAGCCTGATCGCCGACCTCAGTCGTCACGTCAGTGATCGCCCGCTTAAGCAGGTCAGCCAGCTCGCTGGCTGCGTAGACCTCGATCGCCGGAGCCGCCTTTCCGTGGACGATCTGCACGAACTGCCCTGCAACGGTCTGCTGAGCACTCACAGCGAAGGACACCGCCACAGCAACGACAGAAAACACACTTGAGAAGATGCGGTAGCTCATCATTTCCCTTCCGCGAAGCAGTACAGCTTGTGCAGCGTCCGCACGTAGATTCGATCGTTGGCGATCGCGGGCGTGGCGATCAGGCTGTCTCCCACGTCGTTTTCGGCGAGCACTTCAACCCCGGGGCCAGCCTTCAGAACAACGATCGTGCCGTTTTCGCCAGTCACGTAGATGCGGTCGCCAGCCGCCACTGGGGACGCGTAATAGTTGCCGAAGTTGCCGATGCGTTTCTTCGTCCAGACTTCGCTGCCGTCTGTCAGGCTGAACGCGGCGGAGATGCCGCCCTTCTTGACCATGAACAGCCGCCCGTCATAGGCCAACGGCGAGGCAATGTTCGACGGCGTCTTCTCGTCAAGATTGAAAACGATGTGCGTCTTCGTGACGTCGCCGTCTCCGCCGCCTTTGATCGCCTGAATGATGTTCCCGCCACCGACCATGTTCGTCGGCGACTGAAACGCGACGCTGACTTCGTCGTCGACCAGGAAACCGTCCTTGTTGGCGTCGCCCTTGTCGAACTTCTCGTGAAACGCCTCTTCAAGTTCAGCCTTTGCCAGCTTGCCGTCCTGATTCGTATCGCGCCACTGCAGCAGGGCGTACTTCAGAACTCGGCTGGTATCGCCGTAGCTCTGACAGGTGATGTAGATGCGATCGTCCTGCACGACAGGCGTTGTCATGATCGTTCGCAAGAGAGAATTGCAGGTCCAGCGTTCGCTGCCGGTCTGAGGGTCGTAGCCCTTCATCTTGCCGCTGCCGGCGACAACGATGTCCGACCGTCCGTCTGCTTTGCAGACAACCGGCACGGCATAGCCGCCGAGCATCTCTGGCCGTTCCTTCTTCCAGCGGACATCCCCGGCCTTCCGGTCAAGAGCGACGATGTACGACGCCAGGTCGTCGTCGAGGTTAAAGATGACCTTGTCCTCGTAGACGATCGGCGAATTCGCCGCCCCCCAGCCCATCAGATAAAACGGCATCGGCAGCGGATGCTTCCAGAGTTCCTCGCCCGTCTTCGCATCCAGAGCGATCAGGCCGATCGTGCTGAAGTGAACGAAGACCCGCTCGCCGTCTGAAGCTGGAGTCGAAGAAGCGTGCTCGTTCGGCGGAGTGATCTCCGGCAGCTTGCCCGTGTCGTACTCTTTCTTCCACAGTTGCTTTCCAGTCGCCGCGTCGAAGCCGATGACCGCGAACTTGCCGTCCGCGGTCATCGTCGTCGCAAAGCAGCGCCCGTCGGCGATGATCGGGCAGGAAACGCCGCGTCCCAGTTCGACCGACCAGGCGACGTTCTTCTCGGTCGAGAACTCCAGCGGAGGATTCGTACTCTCCGCGGCGATCCCCGTCGCGTTGGGACCTCGAAACTGAGCCCAGTCTTCGGCCGAAGACGGTGCTGTCGTGGCGGCAAGCCACCCGGCCAGAGCGGCACAGCAAACGGACGCGTGACGCATGGAAGTCTCCTCACAGGTAAACCCAGCAGACGGTCAGACGTGCGGTCGCAGAGTAAAAGGCCTCGCGAACCACGACAATCAGCTCGCAACCTGTGATGATCCGGCATGGACTGCCGAGAGACTCACAACACAAGGGAGCCAGCATGAGAGCCAGGATTCGCGGCACCGAAATTTACTTCGATGTGGAAGGCCCCGGCCTTGTTGCGGATGGAGACCGGCTCTCACCGCGACCGCCACTCTTCCTACTGCACGGCGGCCCAGGCGGCGACCACTCCGGCTTCCGGTCTCCCGCGGTCCAGAACCTCAGCGACGTCGCACAACTCGTCTACGTCGACCATCGGGGCTCAGGCCGCAGTGCTCCATCGGACCCGTCGACGTACACGCTCGACGAGAACATCCAGGACGTCGATGCGCTGCGCGAATACCTGGGCTTCGAGCAAATCTGCGTTCTCGGACAGTCCTACGGTGGGATGGTCGCTCAGGGCTACGCCATCGCGTTTCCCGAACGAGTCTCGAACCTGATCCTCGTCGCCACCGCCCCCAGCTACCGCTTCATGGACGATGCCAAACGGATCCTGCACGAGCGCGGCACGCCGGATCAGATTCGCGTCTGCGAGCGTCTCTGGAACGCCAGCTTTGAAAGCATGGAACAGCTCCGCGAGTACTATCAGCTGATGAGCCCGCTGTACTCCGTCGCCGCTGACCCCGAAAAGTTCGAGAACAGCTGGAACCGCGGCATCCGCAGTTTCGAGCAACTGAATCTGGGCTTCGGCAGCTTCCTGCAAACGTTCGACTTCACCGACGACCTGCACTCGATCCCCTGCCCCACCCTGGTGATGGCCGGCGCCCACGACTGGATCTGCCCACCGAATCACCCCGAAGAAACCGCCCGCCGCATCCCGCGAGCCCACC
>JAPOLP010000223.1 GCA_029977045.1 Planctomycetota bacterium | reverse complement strand
CTCCCATGCCAATCGACGAGTCCCAGCCATCGGCTCCGCCGGAAGAAGAGATCAAAGCAGTCCCGACGCCAGCCGATCCTCCCAAACCGAACGGCACGCGACCAGACAACAAGACGGCCATCCTGCCGCTCGAACCGGAAGCGGGTGGCCTGCAGTACGACGAACCAATTCCGCTGCCACAAAGCCCTCGGCTGCTGCCGGACGAACCACTGACACCGTCGACACCTGCTCCGACGGGAGGAGTTCCGCTCCCCAAAGAAGTCCCGGCAACTGAGGCAGCTGCCCTGCCAGCGACTGTTCCGACACTTGATGAAGCTCCGCCAGCAAGGCTCGTTTCTCAGCCAGCTCGCATCCCGGAGATCAACGAAGTCGCCGCAGCACCGGCCACGATCGCCGACCCCGAATTCGCGGCACCGATTCCCATCGACACGCCGCTTCCGCAGCAGGATGCCTTCCTGCCGCCGATCCTCCCGGAGAAATCCCGCAGTGCTCTGCTGAATTCATCTCGAGGATCCACGACGCGTCAGACGCCAAATCAACCGACGAGTGGCATCCAGCAGACAGGTGGCAGCAGCGGCTCAACCGACGGAGTGCAATCCGCCGACTTCCAGCAGCCCGTCGATCGCTCAAATTCGCAGGTCAGCCCGGGACCGATCTTCGGCTGGGACAAGCTGTTCGACCGCTGATCGATGCGGCGACTCTGCGGTAGCCCGGTGCAGCAGTCTGCGGTAATGAGATTCGCCAGGCGTCCCGACACCACACAGACACGAGAGTTTCCGGCGAATCCGACTACGTCGATTGCTCAAAATCTCCACCGAGCTTGAACTCTTCCAGCGTCGTATAAAGCGGGCCATTCGGCGTCAGCTCAGTGGCAATCAGCTCGATGCTGCTGACCGGAAAACATCCAAAGTCCGTGTCGGCAAACCGGGACAGTAGCCCGGCAAGACGCTCTGGCGGACGAGCTTTCACACGTGCCAGTGTGACGTGCGGCCGAAACGGTCGAGTCTCCAGCGGAAAGCCAGCCTCACCGAGCGCCACTTCGAGCGCCTCGACCAGCGAAGCACACTCCTCGCCGTCAGTAACTCCAACCCAGACAACCGACGGGCGCCGCTCACTGGGAAATGCACCGAGACCGCGCACGCGGAAATCGAACCCAGGTACCACAGCGGCAACAGACGAGACGACTTCGCTGGCCGCCCGAATCTGCTGGACTGTCAGATCGCCGAAGAACTTCAGCGTCAGGTGAACGCCGTTGTACGCAACAGGGCGAACTGCCGTGCCCATATCGTAGAACTCGTCCAGGATGCCCTGCAGGCTGTCGCTGTATTTTCCCTGCAGGTCCATCAACGGGACGCGGATGGCCAGGAACGTTCGCATCGAATCCGTCGGTCGGGCAGGCTGGCGGCGAGGCATCGCGAGTTACCCCGTGCAGGCCTCGGCACCAAGCATCGTGAGCGACACGCGGCGGCGTTCGAGATCTACTGACTGCACCCAGACAGAAACGATGTCGCCGACCGCGACCGCTTCATGCGGGGAGCGAATGAAGCGGTTCGCCAGCTGACTGATGTGGACCAGGCCGCTGTCCTTGAGGCCGATGTCGACAAATGCGCCGAAGTCGACAACGTTGAGCACGGTTCCAGTCAGCTCCATCCCCGGCTGCAAATCTTCGAGCTTCAGGATGCCCTTGCGGAAAACTGGCTTCGGCAGATCAGTACGAGGGTCGCGGCCCGGTCGGGCCAGCGCGTCGAGAATATCGCTCAGCGTTGGCAGGCCAACCTGCAGTTCTTTCGCGACGGCTTTCCGATCGAGCCTTTCGATCTGCTGGCACAGTCCGCTGCGTTGATCGGCAGTCGCCGTCAGGATTTCGTCACTGACTTCCAGCTGTTTGAGAAGCTGTCGAGTGACCTCATAGCTCTCCGGATGAATCCCGGTTGTGTCGAGCGGTTCGTCGCCGTCGGTGATCTTCAGGAAGCCGGCTGCCTGAGTGAACGTCGCGTCGCCGATGCCTGGCACGTCGCGGAGCTGCGTGCGGCTCGAGAATCGCCCGTGCTGCTCGCGCCATTCGACAACGCGGCGAGCAATCAACTGGTTAAGCCCCGAAACGTAACGCAACAGTGACACGCTGGCGGTGTTGAGGTCGACACCGACGAAGTTCACACACGACTCGACGACGCTATCGAGCGACTCCTTCAGCAGTCGGGGCGTCACATCGTGCTGATACATGCCGACGCCCAGATGCTGCGGGTCGATCTTCACCAGCTCGCTGAGCGGATCCTGCAGACGGCGCCCGATCGAGATCGTCCCGCGAACCGTCGCGTCGAAGTCCGGGAACTCCTCTCGGCCAACGTTGCTGGCCGAGTAGATGCTCGCGCCCGCTTCGTTGACGATCAGGTACCGCATGTCGGGGCAGTGCTCGGAGATGACCTCGCTGACCAGTTCCTCGGTCTCGCGGCACGCTGTTCCGTTGCCGACCGCGATCAGGTCGCACTGGTATTCGGCAATGAAGCCAGCCAGCTTGCGGACGTTGCTCTACTTCTTTTCCGCCGAGCCCGTCGCGAAGACGACGTCGGAATGCAGGCACTGGCCGCATTCATCGAGCACCGCGACTTTGCAGCCGGACTTGAAGCCCGGATCGACTGCCAGCACTCGCTTGCCTCGCAACGGAGGCTGCAGCAGCAGGCCGCGCAGGTTCTTTGCGAAGACAGTGACCGCGTGCTTCTCCGCCTGCTCGGTCAGCTCGCGACGTACTTCGCGATCCATCGCCGGATGAATCAGCCGGTCGAGTGCGTCACGCAACGTCGCTTCCAGAAACGCCGCTCGCGGATGAGTGCCCAACTCGAACTGGCCGCTGATCTGGTTGAACGCGACGTTCTCATCCCACTCGTACCGAACCCGCAGTGCCTTCTGCTTCTCGCCGCGATTGAGCGCCAGTGTGCGATGCGGAGGCACCTTCCAGACCGCCTCGCGATAGTCGGTGTAATTCTGAAACTCGCGAGCGGTCTCGCCAGCCGAACGCGCCAGCCCGGCGGCAATCTGCCCCGTCCGCCAGGCAATCTTGCGAGCGGCCTCGCGAACAGGAACGCTCTCGCTGATCTGCTCGGCGATGATGTCACTGGCTCCGGCAAGCGCGTCACTGACGGACTCAACCCCGAGTTCCGCGTTGACGTAGCTGCCTGCCGCGGCTTCCGGAGTAACGTCCGGCTGATCGCGGCTCCAGAGCAGATCGGCCAGCGGTTCGAGCCCCTTCTGACGCGCCGCCTCGGCACGCGACTTCCGCTTGGGGCGATACGGCAGATACAGATCTTCGAGCCGCTTGAGTGTCGTCGCGGCTTCAATCTCGGCCTTCAGTTCGGGAGTCAGTTTTCCCTGGCCATCGATGAGTCGCAGAATCGCCGAAGCACGTTCGGCAAGCTGACGCAGCGAATCCAGTCGGTCCTGGATCGCGCGAATCTGTTCCTCGTCCAGATTGCCCGTCTGCTCTTTGCGATACCGCGTGATGAACGGCACGGTGTTGCCATCATCCAGCAACCGGATGACGCTGTCGACCTGCTCGGTACGAAACGAGAGTTCGCCCGCGATCCGGTCGGCGTATGCAGAAGGTGAGAGGACAGCTGATTCCATAAAGTCACATGCCCGCGTCCTGCGAGCAGGTCTAACCGCACCGGTCGATCGAATGATCAAGATGTCGGGCCGGCAGTGTCTGCCCGAGACAAAGGGCAGGAATGAAGCACTGTCGAGCCTGAAGTGCGGAAAGCATGGTAGCGACTGTTTGCTGCAGAAGAACGCAACGCAACAGATTTCAGGCAGTCGTTGAGCTTTCCCTGCAGGCGAAAATCTCCACTGGCTGTCACCTCAAACACGCCCTGACACGTCATCAGTTGCGGTCGGCGATTCCCCTCAGCCTCACCGCAGACCGGATAATCGTTCAAGCCCGAACAACCCGTGCGTCGAAAACAACCCGAAGAGTCGCCCTGCGCGGATGCGCGGAGCGGCCGTACCTGGGGGGGGGACACTGACGTGACACAGAGTTTGCAAGGACGCAGGCTGCGCAGCCTGACGGCGCTGCTGGCATTGACCGCAACAATCGGATGTCAGCGCGAGTGGTATCGCGAGCAGGCCGACGAGGAAGTCGCGTGCCTGATTGCAGAGAAGTCATACGGCAACTGGGACATCGGCTACGAAGGCGTCGACCCCGATCCGCGCAGCCGCTACTTCGATCCGTACGATCCCGTGCGTCCGCCTATGCCTGAGGACGACCCGAGTTCGCATGAATTCATGCACTCCGTCGATGACAAAGAGGGCTGGGCTCACTGGCACGACAACGGCTCCGTCGGCGACCTGCAGAATCCCGACTGGAAGATTCGTCTCGCCGAATACGCACCTGTTGGCCCCGACGGAACTGTGCAACTCACGCTTGAGAACGCCGTACAGCTCGCCCTGATCCACTCGCCGGATTATCGACAGCAGATCGAAGAGGTCTACCTCTCGGCAATCGACGTCAGCACGGAACGCTTCCGCTTTGACACTCAGTTCTTCGGTGGTGTCACTCCCGGCTTTCTTCAGCGCGGCAACGAGACGTCGGCTGGCGATGCATCCAACCTGAGCATCACGACTGACGGTTCTCTCAGCCGCCAGCTCGCGACTGCAGGCCAGTTGACAATCGAAGCCGTCAACTCGCTCACCTTTGGATATTCAGGCGGCGACACCTATGCCGGCATCACAGGCCTGAGCTTCACCTTCCTGCAGCCGTTGCTGCGAGCTGGCGGACGGCAGATCGCACTCGAACAGCTCACACTCGCCGAACGTACGCTGCTGGCGAACCTGCGAGCCATGCAGTACTACCGACAGGGCTTCTTTACGGACATCGCGATTGGGTCGAACGGCGTCACCGGGCCTCGCCGTCGCGGTGGTTTTGCCGGTAGCTCTGGACTCTCAGGCTTTACTGGCCAGGGAGCTGGCGGATTCGGCGGCGTCGGGGCGGCCACCGGTTTCGGCGGCGGTTTCGGCGGAGGAGGAGGAGGCGCAGGCGGTGGAGCGGCAGCTGGACAGGGCTTCGCCGGTGGCGGTGCCGGTACCGTCGGCGGCTTCATCGGCATGTTGCAGACGCGTCAGCAGATCCGTAACACGGAAACCAACCTGCGCGCTCAGCAACAGACTCTCGAAATGCTCGAGGCCTATCTGGATGCTGGCCGCATCGAAATCACTCAGGTCGACCAGTTCCGCCAGAACATCGAAACGGAACGAGCGACCCTGCTGCAGGCGATGGCAGGATTCAACACGTCCGCGCAGAGCTACATGATGAATACGCTCGGGCTGCCACCTGACCTGCCCGTCGTCCTTGATGAATCATTGATTGAACAATTCCGCTTCCAGGGAGAAGGAATCAGCCAGCTGCAGGTGAACCGAAACGCCATCGTCGAAGACTTCGGTCGACTTCCGGAACAGCCGACCGTCGAACAGCTTGCAGGAATTCTCGCCCGTCTGGCCACACTGGCTGCTCAGATTCGGCAGGAGATCGCAACGGTCAGTAACGAAGACGTGGAAGGGCTGGCGGTCGTCCGCGGAAAACGCTTCGCAACAATGACCGATGACGAGCAACAGGAGTTTGATCAGGCAACGCTGTACCTGATCGCGTCACTGGACCGCATCTCAAAAGAGTTTGAGGAAATCGACGGCGCAATCGCCGCAGCGCAGAACGGTCTTTCCGAAGACACCCGAAACGAAGCGACCAACGAAATCGTCGGAATCAATGTTCGACACGCAAAGCTGATCAACGAACTGATGCTGATTCAGACGCGAGCTCGCTCCGAAGCCGTGACACTCGACACCATCAACCTTGACCCCGAACAGGCTCTCGCGATCGCCAGCGCCAATCGCCTCGACTGGATGAACAACCGGGCCGCTCTGGTGGATGCGTGGCGGCTGATCGAGTTCAACGCCAACCGGCTTGAGTCCAGCCTCGACCTCTCAATCCGAGGGAGCATGGCGAACCTGGACGACAACAACATCGCTGGCTTGCGTGCAGAGAACGGCCAACTCACAGCAAGTCTCGCGTTTGACGCACCGCTCACGCGACGCATTGAACGCAACAACTTCCGCCAACAGCTGATCGCGTATCAGCGTCAGCGACGATCGATGATTCAGTATCGCGACGGAATCAACCTGCGACTGACGTCGTCATTGCGAAACCTCAATCAGCTTGCGGTCAACCTGGGAATTCAGCGTCGCGCGGTCGCCATCTCGATCCGCCGCGTTGACCAGACTCGCGAGGATCTCGACAACCCAGCCAATACAGAACTGGGGCCAACCGTCGCCGAACGTCTACTGACCGCTCTATCCGACCTGCGTAACACGCAGAACAACTTCATGAGCGTCTGGTTGAATTACTACGCTGGACGAATGCAGTTGATGCGGGACCTGGGCATCATGCGGCTCGATGAGAACGGGATCTGGATCGACGAATCAATCGAGGAAGCTCTGTCCGCAGCAAGTGGCGAGTTCACTCTGCCGCCTGAGATTCCGTCTGAGTGGACGAAGACGCTTGACCTGCCAGAAGCGGATTCGAGCGAGCCGCTGCCACTGCCAAACCTGCCCAATGCCGCTCCGGCAGCTGAGGAAGCTCCGAAGGCCGCTCCGCTGCTGCCGCCTCCGGGCTCTGCCGCCGCGAAGAAGGATCAGCAGAAGCCGCGGTCGATTCTGATCACTGCTCTGCCGCAGCCAGCGATTGCCAATCCGCCAAAGCATCTGACAGCGACTGTGATCTCTAACCCGACGATCGAGGAGACCGGCTGGGCCGCGCGGCCCGCAACGCATCCCGTGCGTCAGGTCGCGGCAATCGCGTTGCCACTGCCTGAGCCCGCATCGTTCGAACCATCTCTCAGCCCGTCAGGTGACGCCGTACCCGCCGTGCAACCGTTTCGCGTTTCGACAATGGAAGAAACCGTCCGCAAGCCGGTTTCTGCCGCGCCGCGAAACAGTGCTTCGCAGGCGGCTCCGGCACTCGGAGCAGTAGCTGCGGTGCGACGCGACGAGCGAACTGCAGATCCGGGACAGGCAGCCCTTGAGGCAACGCACCCGGAAACCGTGTCGAGGGAATCAACTCCGAGACCCGGCCCGCGACGCCTGCCCGGCGTAACGACCGTCCCCAAGCCTGCCGCCTGGCGAGCGACTTCGGGATCGAAGTAGCAGAATGCTTCTGACGAAGCCGGCTCATTGTTCCAGCGGAATGGGGAAGCCCATTGGCTCCCGGTTTCTCGCAAATCAGCCGGCACACGTTAGCGTCCGGTTCTCGATCATCCGGAAAACCGCGAGCTAACGCTCGGCGGCTGATGACAACTCGGGGACCATTAATCGCAAACCGTCCGGTCGAACGTCGCCAATCCCGCACCAACCGGACGGCTTGCGCCGTTCCGCTACCTCTGTCGGCCCGAACTGATGCGGGCTTAACTCTGCAGACGTTTGATCGCAAAGTGAATCGCGTCGACGAGGCGGTCAACGTCTTCGCGGGTGTTGTACAGCGAGAAGCTCGCGCGGACTGACGCCGAGACGCCCAGACGGTCGTGCAGCGGCATCGTGCAATGGTGGCCGTGCCGGACACAGACGCCTTTGATGTCGAGCAGATTGGCGAGGTCCTCCGCAGCGACTCCGTCAATCGTGAAGCTGCAGATCGCACCTTTGTATTCGATCGCCGGGCCATAACTCTTCAGGCCGGGAATCGACGTCAGTTGCTCGGTCGCGTACTTCAGAAGCTGCCGTTCATACGCGGCGATCGAATCGTGTCCGAGCCGTTCCAGATACTCGATCGCCGACCGCAGAGCGATTGCCTGGACGATCGGCAGCGTACCGGCCTCAAACTTTGCCGGCGGGTCGGCCCATTCGGAATGGTCCTTGAACACCCGGCTGATCATGTGCCCGCCGCCGAGGAACGGGTTCATCACGTCGAGCAATTCGCGGCGACCGTAAAAGACGCCAACGCCCGTCGGCCCGAAGACCTTGTGTCCAGAGAACGCGACGAAGTCGAGCCCGCTGCTCTGCACGTCGAGCGGTCCGTGCGGTGCGGACTGAGCAGCGTCAACGCAGATCAGTGCTCCGACGTCGTGCGCCCGTCGCGCGAGTTCGTCGATCGGGTTCACGGTGCCGAGCACGTTCGACATCGCGG
>JAPOLP010000363.1 GCA_029977045.1 Planctomycetota bacterium | reverse complement strand
TGCCAGAGTTCGTGAGCGAAGCAGTTACGTTCCCCGACTTCCGCGAACACTATGGCGAGTTCCGTGACTGCTCTACGTGCGTGAAACTACGAGGCCAGACATGGAAGTACACGGCGGCGACAAAAACACCATCGGTGTACTTGGTTGAGGATCCCCGGCGCATCTACAAGACTAAGATGTGCCACATTGACGGCAGAGATCAAGCAGGCCGAGGTTATTGTCCGAACGCCGCAGTCGCCTGAGCCGCTGATTCACGTCGACAATCTCACGACAACACTGCGTCTCGAATCAACACCGTCCGGACGCCAGTTCGTCGCCGAGCCGACGCTGCTTATGGACCGCGTGACGCTGACTCCGGAAGCCTGTCAGCAGGGATTGCAGTTCGTTGCGCCGCTGCTGGCTGACTCGGCAACGGTCGCCGGCGAATTCTCACTCGACGTCAGCGAGTTCCGTCTGCCTGTCGACGAGTCCGATCCGGAGGCCCGCGCGAAGGCAACAAGCATCGCCGGTCGCGTCACGCTGCACCGGGTCGAGACCGGTCTGCGGAATCCGCTGCTCGCTCAGATCGCCGACCTGGTCGCTCGACTGACCGGCGGCCAGCGAGCTCAACTGGTGCAGGTTTTTGAGGACACCGTCGTCGACTTCGAGTACCGCGACGGCGGCGTCTACCACGACGGTCTGGCGATCGTCCTGCCCGAACTGTCGAACGACCTCGTCATCCGCACGAGCGGCCGCGTCGGGCTCGACGAGCAGATTGACCTGACGGTCCTCCTCTCACTGCCGCCAGATTTGACTCGGTCCATCCCGGTTGTGCGCCGTCTGACTTCCGCTCCGCTTGAATTTCGCCTCACCGGTACTCTGGACGATCCGCAGCTCAACTTCCCCGAAGGTCGCAACCTGCTCGACGAGTTAGCCGGTCGCCTGCTCGATCCCGCCGACGGTTCGCAGCCAGCAACCGTCGAAGGCGCCATCGGCAACCTCATCAACGGCCTGACCGCGGAACCGAAAGGCAAACCGGACGTCGAGAAGACAGCATCGGGAATTCTGAACCTGATCCAGACGCTCCGCGACGGGAAGCGAAAGAAGAAATCGCAGGACGCTCCGAAGTGACTGGTCGTGTATCACTTCAGAACTTGCCCGTTCGACATCCGATGGTCACTTTGCGATCTGATCGAGTGGGATCCGAGTCGTCGTGGTATTGCCACCGTCGTCGGTCACGAGGATACGAAACTCTTCGGTTGCGTCGTTGATACCTCCGTCGATCAATTCACGGACGACCTGAGATTGACCTCGCAGAGGCATCCCTTTCAGCAGGCGACCGGATGAGTCCATCCTGACGATGACCGCTGCGCGAAGGCGAGTGTTGTCCTTGAGATTCAACGTCACCAGAAGCTGCCCCGGCTTACGCGTCGCACGAATGCCGGCCTGCACTTCCGGCGGGTCGTAATCGTCAAGCTTCAGGTCCTTCGCCAGGTACCGCGACGACATCAGCAGCCGGGCATTGTCGACCGAGAACCCAACAAAATCCGTCGGTGACGTCCGAGGAGTGAAGTTCGTCTGAATCTTCCGGAAGCCGTTTGCCATGATGTTGCGATTCGGATCGCGATAGTCATGCGGCAATCCGAGTGCGTGCCCCAGCTCGTGAGCGACTCCGCCAATCGCATTCTCAACGAACTCGAATGTCGGCGAGTTCGGATTCCTCAACGTGAAGGACTTTCTGCCAATCACCGGCGTTCGATCGAACAGGATGTCGCGCTGAGTCTCAACCGTCGTTGCGCAAAAGCGATCCTGCAGGATCCACCCCGAGTAGATGGCGAGGCCGCCGTCCGGCGGAAACACAGTGGCACGAGCTTCGTGCCCCGCCCAGCCTTCTTCGACTGGAGTGTCCTCCCACGTTTCAGGAATGACCAGCGTCACTCGCCGCGACGGATCATGCTCGTTTTCCCGCAGGTACTTCAGGATTCGCCCGAACTGAGTCCCATCCCGCTTTTCCCAGCCCTCATTGAAGTAGGACACAGGCTGACTGGCTTTGACGAGATGAACCTGAATCTCGTCACCTTCGCGTTCAAAGGGCAGGCCATCGAGCTGTTCCCGCCGCAATGAAGGGCTCGACCGGTAAAGCTCCTCGACGTAGCTGAGTAGTACACGAATCTTCGCGTCGTAGTGCGCGATCGGCTCGCGATCGGACGGCACGAAGTAGACGACTCGAATCTGATAGTCCGGAAACGAGACGGCAGCCTTCGGCAGTCGATCCCGTCCAACCCAGTTGCCCTTCGCGGACCAGGTTTTCCACTGCGTTTCGCTGGCACGCTTGATTTGTCCCCGGCCAGCGTAGAGTCGAACTTGAAGACCAGTTTCGACCGCTCGAAGCTGAATAAATTCCGGAGTGCGGCCTTCCTCAACGTGAATCAACGATGTCGAATTGCCGAGCCACGCCATCCACTTCGTCCCGCCTTCGTGAGCCAGCCAGGACTTGCCGAAGCCTCCCGAATACTCCCAGACGACTCGCGGATCATCAGCGGCGAAGAGCGAGGTTGCCTGGATCTGAAGACAGCAGAAAAGCACACGGCACAACATGGATGGCAGGCCCGGAATCGATAGCATCGGAAACTCCAGTCACAGGAGGCTGGGATGTCTGAAACTCAACGTTGCAGACGTTACCAGTCTCTTCTGTTCAGGAGTACCCTGCCACTCTCCGACCGGGACTTTCCCCCCGAGCGTCCCCGTCACTTCACTACGAAGTTCACCAGGCGGCCGGGGACGACGATGACTTTGATGATCTGTTTGCCTTCGAGCTGTTTCTCGATCGTCGGGTCAGCTTTGGCGGCGGCTTCGATCGTGGCGTTGTCGGCGTCGGCGGGGACTTTGATCTTCGCTCGCAGTTTGCCGAGCACCTGGACCGGGATTTCGATTTCGGATTCGGCGATCTTAGACTCGTCGAACGTCGGCCACGGTTCGTAAGCCAGCGTCGAGTCGTGGCCGAGCAGCCCCCAGAGTTCCTCGGCGATGTGCGGCGCGAAGGGGCTCAACAATAGGACGAAGGGTTCGATCGCCGCACGTGGGCGGACGTCGAGCGGCGTCATCTCGTTGCAGAACTCCATCATGCGGCTGATCGCCGTATTGAACGACATCTTCTCGATGTCTTCCGTGACGGCCTTGATCGTCTTGTTGAGCAGCCGTTCCTGATCCTCGTTCAGCGGCTCGTCCTGAATGGCCGGGTTGAGCTGCACGCTTTCGGCGTCTTCGTCCGTGATCATTCGCCAGGCACGGGCGAGGAACCGGTAGACGCCCTCGACGCCCTTCATGCTCCACGGCTTCACCTGCTCCAGCGGGCCCATGAACATCTCGTACATGCGCAGCGAGTCAGCACCGTAATCCTTCACGACATCGTCCGGGTTGATGACGTTGCCGCGCGACTTCGACATCTTCTCGGCCTTGCCCGTTTCCGGGTCGGCCTCGCCGAGGATCATGCCCTGGTTGACGAGCTTCTGGAACGGCTCGCAGGTGTGGACGTGGCCGCGGTCGAACAGGACCTTGTGCCAGAACCGCGAGTACAACAGGTGCAGCACCGCGTGCTCGGCCCCGCCGACGTACAGGTCGACCGGCAGCCAGCCGCGTTCGACGTCGGGGTCGATGAACTGCTCACCGTTCTTCGGATCGGCGAACCGCAGGTAGTACCAGCACGAACCCGCCCACTGCGGCATCGTGTTGGTTTCGCGTTTGAGCCGCGTGCCGTCTTCGGCGGTCTTGTAGAGCCACTCGTCCGGCGCCTTACTGAGCATCGGGTCGGGAGATCCGGTCGGTTTGAAGTCCTCCATCTCCGGCAGCACGACGGGCAGTTCGGACGCCTCGTCGACGCGCATCAGTCCGGTTTGATTCCCGTCGGCATCGAGTTCGTGCCAGATCGGAAACGGCTCACCACAGTACCGCTGCCGCGAGAACAGCCAGTCACGCAGCTTGTAGTTGACGGCTCCCTTCGCAAGTCCGGCACTGTTGAGCGTCTCGGTGAGCGCCGCTTTGAATTCGTCGGTCGGCGTTCCGTCGTGCTCGCCCGAGTTGACCGCCTTGCCCTTTCCGGCAAATGGAACCTGCTCCTGACCGTCGACGGTTCGCGCGAGTGCCTTTTCGTCCTTCGAGTACTCGTAGCCTTCCGGAGCTTCGACGACGGTGATGATCGGGATGTCGAACTTCACCGCGAATTCCCAGTCGCGCAGGTCGTGCGCCGGGACGGCCATGATGGCTCCGGTGCCGTAGCTGATCAGGACGTAGTCAGCGACCCAGATCGGGACACGCTCGCCGTTGACCGGATTGATCGCGTAACTGCCGGTGAAGACGCCGGTCTTGTCCTTCGCAAGGTCCGTCCGGTCGAGATCGCTCTTCAGCGACGCCTGTCGCACGTAACCATCGACGGCGTCCTTCTGCTCTGCCGTCGTGAGCCGACCGACCAGCGGATGCTCAGGAGCAATGACCATGTAGGTCGCCCCGTAAAGTGTGTCCGGTCGCGTTGTGTAAACACGCAGCACGTCGTCGCCTGGTTTCTCAGGGAAGCCGGCAGACGCGCGAGCAGACTTCCAGGCATCGACGTCGTCGCCAATAAAGAAGTCGACCTCGGCACCGGTCGAACGACCGATCCAGTTGCGCTGCATGTCCTTAATGGATTCCGACCAGCTCAGATCGTCGAGTTCAGTGAGCAGGCGATCGCCGTACGCCGTGATGCGGAGCATCCATTGGCGGAGCGGGACTCGTTCAACGGGATGGCCGCCGCGTTCGCTCTTGCCGTCGATGACTTCCTCGTTAGCGAGCACGGTCCCGAGAGCCGGACACCAGTTGACGGGAGCTTCGTTCTGGTACGCGAGCCGCTTGCTGTCCTGATAACGGCGGACGGCTTCGTCTCCGTCAGCGGCAACGGCGTCGGGAATCGGCAACTCGGCGATCGGACGCCCTCGACCGGTGCGAGCCTTCCCGTCCGGGCCGGTCCATTCGCAATCGGCGTCGTACCAGGTGTCGAAGAGCTGCAGGAAGATCCACTGCGTCCAGCGGTAGTAGTCCTCGTCAGTCGTAGCGAACTCACGGCTCCAGTCGTAGCTGAAGCCCAGCATCTGCAACTGCCGACGGAACGTGTCGATGTTCTTGTAAGTTGTGACCGACGGATGCGTGCCGGTCTTGATCGCGTGCTCTTCAGCGGGCAACCCGAACGCATCCCACCCCATGGGATGCAGCACCTGCTTGCCCTGCATCCGAGCGTACCGACAGACGATATCCGTCGCTGTGTAGCCTTCCGGATGCCCGACGTGCAGGCCGGAACCGGACGGGTACGGGAACATGTCGAGCACGTACAGCTTCGGCTTGCCGGGCTCAAAGTCGCCGCTCTGAAACGTCTTTTCGTCTTTCCAGTACTGCTGCCATTTCGCCTCGGTAGTTCGAGCGAGTTCGGCGTCGTAGCGAGGCATCGCGGAGTTCTTTCGTCAGATTTGGTTCGGCAGGTCGTCAAAGTAGCGGCACGGCGCGAGCCGTCCGGCCAACTCGAAAGTCGCCAGACGAACGCCTTGCGCCAAATGGCCAGGAGTTGTCGCACATCAGCCGGCACGCGTTAGCGTCCGGTTCCCAGTCTCTCGGAAAACCGCGAGCTAACGCTCGGCGGCTGATAAGGGCCGTTTCGAGCCCGGAAAAAGCTGGAGCAGCAGCGATCCGACGTGGTTCGCGTCCGGCTCGCTGACAGGCCGGGGAGTGTTATGGACCCCCGAAACGTTTGCAACGAACGCTTTGCGGTGCCGGAATCGCTCAATTCTGCGGCAATTGAGCGACAAGCCCGAGCTGGGCGATTGTCGCCAGGGATTCCGGTTCGGTAATCTCCGCGCGTCTTGGGTATCGCTGGTTCTGGAAGATCCCGGTGACGTAAAACGCCGTCAGCAACGGCGTGGAACCACAAATCGCGAGAGTGGCGGAATTGGCAGACGCGCTGGATTTAGGATCCAGTGTCCTACGGACGTGGGGGTTCGAGTCCCCCCTCTCGCACTCGATCAATCTTGAAGGGCACGCAGTTGAGAGGCTGCGGTCCTCGCTGCTGACTCTGCTGGAAAGCCATCCTCATGGATATCGTTAAGTACGGACATCCCTGCCTGCGGCGGAAATCGACGCCGTTGACGGAAATCAGTCCGGAGCTGAAAGCCACCGTCAGGCGGATGTTAGCACTGATGTACGAAGCTCGCGGCATCGGGCTGGCGGC
>JAPOLP010001064.1 GCA_029977045.1 Planctomycetota bacterium | reverse complement strand
GGCACCTGCTGGTCTGCAGCTGCCGTCAGAAGCGTGCGGGTTGGAACCACGGTGTTCAGGACAAGGCTGCTCGGCGAACCACCCAGTGCCGCGGCAACGTGAAAGACGCAGTCGACGCCATCATTGACCACTCGGCAGAAGTGTCGATCGGAAAGGTCGCCTGGGATAAGCTCAATCTGACGTTCTGCGGCTGGCCATACATCGCCGAAGAAGGTGGCCAACGCGTCGGTGTCGCTGGAAGGTCGCACGGCGCAGCGAACCGTCCAGTCCTGGTTGACGAGTTCGCGCAGGACGCGGCGGCCAAGAAATCCGGTTGCTCCAGTCAGAAGAGCGAGTCGGCGAGTGCTCATGTTGGCCTCCCGACTGGCTTCTGCGATTTGCGACAGGCTCCGGCAACAAGCTCTCCAGTTTCGCGAATCAGGTTCAGGACGACCTGGCCGTCATCAACGCTGGCTGTCAGGCTGGCGCGGAAGTCGTTGTTGTGGCACTCGGCGAAGACGGCGTCCATCAACGCGGTGACTCGCAGAGCTTCGTCGTACGGGACGGGTGACTCGTCGCCGTTTTCAATGGCGGTGTAGAAACGCTGGAAGAGGTCCCGCATTCCGTCGAAGTAGTGGAACTCTCCGCGAGCAAACCGGCGAGCGTTGCGACACAGGTTCCGGATTGAGTTCCCCAGGTCGCGAAGCGGAGCTTCGAGCTTCGCGAAGGCGCCGGGAAATCGTTCGCCTCGATCGACCCGGCACAGCTGCGTGTCGAGGTCGACCTCGATGCAGCCCTCGGTTCCCAGAATGCGGGTGACTCGTCGGCAGGGACGCGAATTGCTGGTGAAGGTCAGCGTCCCAGTGACAGTTTTGCCTCGCAGGTTCAGACGCAGCTCGGTCGGGAATTCGTGCTCGGGCTGCCGGGCAAACCAGTGAGCGTGTACTGCCGGCGCCGCATCCGGCAGGAACTCAGTGATGCGGTACAGCGGGTGCGAGATCGTGTTCTGAAACAGGCCGCCGGGCAGACGTCGCACCCAGTGATTGCTGTCGGCCATGACCTGTCGTCCGAACGGTCCCTGCAGCGGGTAGCCGAGATGCGATTCGACGTGCTGAATGTCTCCGATGACTCCGGACTCGATGAGTCGAACGCATTCCTGCCACGCGGGATCGAAGAGCTGGTCGTGTCCCAGGCAGACAAGCCGATCGCTGTTCTGAGCGGTCTCGACAATCCGGCGAGCTTCCGCGAGATCGACCGCGAAGGGTTTCTCAACATAAACGTGGACGCCGGCTCGCAGAGCGGTACACGCGATCGGAGCGTGAGTGTGGACCGGCGTCGTGATGTGCAGCACGTCCGGGGCGGCGTCGCGCAGCATCGTCCTGAGGTCGGTGAACTGCGCGGGCACGTCGAACCGTTCGGCAGCCTGGCGGGCGAGCAGGGGTTCGAGGTCGCAAACGGCGACCGTCTCCGCGCAGGGGATCCGCCTGATTTGCTGCAGATGCGCGTCGGCGATCTGCCCGCAGCCAACAAGTGCCACTCTGAAGCGTCGAGTACTCATATCAGTCAGTGAGTTTGCCTTTGCCGCGAAGCAGATCGAGATACAGGTCCTCGTACTGGCGGACCATTGATCGAACGTTGAAGTGCTTTTCGACTCGCTGCCGCCCGAGTTGGCCCATGACCGGCCAGGCGTCGCGGTCGGCGAGCATCTGCCGCATGGCGAGGGCCAGTTCGTCCGGGCTGCGGGGGCTGACGAGCCGTCCCGTACCGCCTTCGACGACGATCTCCGGATTGCCGCCCACGTTCGTTGTAACAACCGGCAGCCCGACGGCCATTGCTTCGAGAATCGTCAGCGAGATGCCTTCCGTCGTGGACGACGAGACAAAGAAGCCGGCCTGCCGCAGCAGGTCCGGGATGTCCTTTCGTTCGCCGAGAAATTCGACGTTTCGTTCCAGCTTGAGGTCGCGGGCGAGGGCTTCGAGTTTCGGACGCTCAGCACCGTCACCGACGAGCTTCAGACGGAAGTCCGGGTATTCCTTGATGAGAATCCAGACGGCTCGCAGCAGTGTCTCGAAGTCCTTCTCTTTTGAGAGCCGCGCGACGCTGATGGCGACTGGTTCGTGCGATGGGCCGCGAAAGTCAAAGCGGTCGACGTCGATGCCATTCCAGATCGCGGTGATTCGTTCGGCGGAGCGACGATCATCTCGCTGGCACAGTCGGGCGGCGTCTTCGGAAACTCCGACGACGCGATCCGCCCAACGGTTTGCAAGTCGGAACTGCAGCCGGGCATTCCAGGTCTTCCCGCAGCCGCGACCGTGCTGCGAGTTCACGACGACGGGTACTCCGGCCAGATGAGCGGCCGGACTGCCGTAGAAATGCGCGAGAGTGTTGTGTGTGTGGACGACGTCGAACCGGCCTTGTCGGAACCGGCGAATGAGATTCTGCAGGCGACCGACTTTTCCCGACGACTCAGCGGC
>JAPOLP010000022.1 GCA_029977045.1 Planctomycetota bacterium | reverse complement strand
TCTCCGAGCTGATGCTGACTTACGCCCTGGGCCGCGGACTTGAGTATTATGATCGCTGTGCCGTTGACGACATTCTGAAACGACTGCAGCAGAACGATTACCGCTTTGCCGAGCTGATTCTGGCCGTGGTTGAGAGCGAACCGTTTCTCAAACGCCGCGGCGACGGAGAACGAAAATGACGTTTCACATTCGCAAACCAGTGCAGGTTTCCCGACGGTCGGTGCTCAAGGGCGCCGGCACTCTGATGAGCCTGCCACTGCTCGACGCGATGCTGACCTCGAACGGCCTCGCCGCCGAAGCAACGGCAGCGGCTCCGATCCGCACGGCGTACCTCTTCACTCCGAACGGCGTGATCATGCCGTCGTGGACTCCGAAGAAGGACGGCAGCGATTACGTGCTGTCGGAAACGCTGAAGCCGCTGGAGCCGTTCAAATCGGAAATCAACGTGCTCAGCGGACTCGCTCAGGACAACGGTCGCGCGAAGGGCGATGGCCCCGGTGACCACGCGCGGTCGGCGTCGTCGTTCCTGACCGGCGCTCACCCCGTGAAGACTGCCGGCGCGGATATTCGCGTCGGCGTCAGTGCTGACCAGGTCGCTGCAGAGGCCATCGGCAGTCAGACGCGGCTGCCGTCCCTGGAGATCGGCATCGAACGCGGTCGCAGTTCGGGTAATTGCGATTCAGGTTACAGCTGCGCGTACTCGTCAGCGATCTCGTGGAAGACCGAGCACACTCCGATGGCGAAGGAAATCGTGCCGCAGCTCGTCTTCGATCGGCTGTTCGGCACCGAGCAGGGCACTCCAGAAGAACGAGCCCGCCGTGCGAAGTACCGACGCAGCATTCTCGACCTGGTGGCTGACGACGCAAGCCGGCTCGACAAGACACTCGGCCAGACCGACCGTCGCAAGCTCGACGAGTACTTCACCAGCGTGCGCGAAATCGAAACCCGGATCGAGCAGGCTCAGAAGTCCGCCGAACTGGAGAAGCCGGACTTCGAGATCCCCGACGGCATTCCGTCGGACCTGACGCAGCACATCCGGTTGATGTACGACCTGCTGGTCATGGCCTTCCGCACGGACAGCACGCGGATCGCGACGTTCATGCTGGCCAACGAAGGCAGCAACCAGCGGTACGAACCCGTCGGCGTTAAAGAGGGCCACCATCAGCTCTCGCACCACCGCGACAAGGAAGACATGGTCGCCGACCTGCGGAAGATCGATCACTACCTCGTCGAGCAGTTCGCGTACTTCCTGCAGAAGATGCGCGACACCAAAGAAGGCGAAGACTCACTGCTGGACAACTCGATGATCGTCTACGGCAGCGGCCTCGGCGACGGCAACCGGCATCGGCACGATGACCTGCCAATCGTCCTCGCCGGTCGAGGCGGCGGCACGATCCAGCCCGGACGCCACATCCGCTACGAACAGGAAACGCCGCTCAACAACCTGTTCCTCGCCATGCTGCACCGAGTCGGCGCCAACGTCGAAAACTTCGGCGACAGCAACGGTGTGCTGAAAGAGATCGACGCGTAGCCAGCCGCGATCAATCAGCCAGGCGGGCAAACATCGTGTGACGCGGTTTGCCGCCGATTCGCTGCTGTACGTCGCCGCGTTCGATCGCTTCGCTGATTTCCGTGAAGACGACTTCGGCGGCAGCCAGGCACCGGTCGACGTGTTCGGGCTGGTGAGCCAGCGTGGGGTTGAAGCCGCTCGCCGCCAGGAAGCCGTGGTTGAGCATCCGCGTTGTGAAGAGCGTCATCAGGGCATTCGAATCCGGATGGTCGAATCCGGTGAGCACCGCGTCGGCTCGTCCGGTCGCCGTCACGGGAACTCCGGTTCGCTGCCCGAGTTCGAGCCAGCCGTCGCGGAAACGGGTTCCGATCGTCGCAATGTGAGATGGCACGTCGACGCGGCGGAACTTCTCGATCGTCGCGACAGCAGCCGCAGGGCCGACGCCTTCGGTCCAGTAAGCACTGGATATGAATGAGCCTTCCGCCGCCGTCATCGTCTCGGTCGTGCCGATGATGGCACTCATCGCGAAGCCGTTGCTCAACGTTTTGGCGAAGATCGCGATGTCTGGATTCACTCCGAATGTCAGGTGCGCTCCGCCGAGGCACAGCCGCCAGCCGATTGAAATCTCGTCGAAGATCAGCCTCGCTCCGCAGCGGTCGGCTCGTTCGCGAACGCTCTCCAGAAAACCCGGTTCCGGCGGCGTGTTTCGCATCGGTTCCATGATGATCGCGGCCAGGTCGCTGCCATGCGCTGCGATGATCTCGTCGAGTTCCTCCAGCTGGTTGTAGCGAAACGGCAGCGTCGTCCCCCGCAGCGATCGCGGCACGCCTGCCGGCTGAAGGCCTGGCAACAGATGGCCGTTCAACGCGTCGTTCTCGCCGAGATTCGCGGCGAGATACCAGTCATGCCAGCCGTGATAACCGCAGATCGCGACCTTCTCACGATTGGTTGATGCTCGAGCGATGCGGACAGCAACAGCAGCGGCTTCGCCTCCGGTTCGAGCGAACCTGGCTCGGTCGGCCCAGGGATGAATCTCCGTCAGGAGTTCAGCAAGGCGAACTTCGTCAGCCGTTTGCTGAGTGCTCATCGAGCCCAGGTTGACTCGCCGGATCACAGCGGCGTTGACGTCTGGATCCGCGAAGCCCAGCAGGCAGGCGAGGATCCCGTTCGATGACATGTCAATAAATCGCCGCCCTTCCGTATCGACGACTTCGCAGCCGATCGCCTGGTCGTAGTAAGCGGGCCAGTGATCGGGAGCGAACATCTCGGGCCGCTTCGAGAGCAGCTGAGTGCCGCCGGGGATGAGCTGCTTTGCCTGGGAATAACGCTGCTGAACGGTGTCACCGGTCGGCGGCGGGTCGATTCGCAGAAGCTGTCGGGCATTCGTGCTGAAGATGCGTTCGAGATCGCGATCGGTCAGGCACATCGTTCGAGCAGCCTGCTGCAGCGCGAGCAGCGATTCGATGCCGACGATGTTCGCTCGTCCGTGCTTCCAGCCGGCCCAGTCAACGTTGTGTTCGTACAGCCAGAAGAAGCCGTCACCGACCGAGATCGCTTTGCCGCGCACATCCGAGACCGGAAAGTCGCTGCCGTACATCAGCCGCGTCGTGCCTGTCGCGCGAATGATGGCTTCAAACGCCGCCGGCTCACAGATGGCTGACGTGTCGAAGTAGACGTTGTCGATGCCTCGTAGTCCGTCAATGGCGTCGATCGTGTGTGACGCGTTAAAGCCTCGTGCCGCGTGCGCGAGGACCAGGTTTGCGTTCGGGAACTGCCGACACTTCTCCTGGATGTACGACAGGTTGCGAGGTTCACTGAGCGCTCGCGGCAGCACCATGTGCATCGTGATCCAAAGGCCTCGCTGGTGAGCAATCTCCCAGGCCCAGTCGGGCAGGAACTCCCCCTGCTCCGCGTTGAATGTGTCGTCGCGCTGCGCGAAGACGTGGTAAACCTTGAAACCCGAGAAGCCGTCATCGACGAGCGTGCGTTCGGCTTCTGCAGGATCGTCGTCCGGACGGATCAGCATCAGACCGCGACAACCGGGATTCGCGACAAGCTCGTCGGCCAGAAAACGGTTCGCCGCCTGGCAGTCGACGTTGCGAGTCGGAAAGCCAAAGTACAGACCATTCGTCGTGACCCGGCCGCCCATCCAGCGCCGCATACTCGCGACCATCGCCGCGTGGCCGACTTCGGGAGATTCGATCGAACCATCGTCGTCGACCAGGTGCCGCAGGTCGTACCAGTGAGCGTGCGCGTCGAACGCGTCTGGCGGAACAAAGTCCCGCAGCCGGCGTTCAAAGAGTTCGAGATCTTCTGGACCGATCGTCCAACGTGACGGATCAGCAAAATCACGGAGCGTCGGTTGCGACTTTTGAACTTCCGGGGACCGTTCGGTCATGGGATGTCTCGACGGGTGGCTGGGGTCGAGGAGTGAGGCACGAACGACGAGCCCCCCAGGTGGTCCTGCTGGGGGCTCGCAAGCTCGACCCCAGCCACCCGACTGGTCATGCGAGCCGCGACTTGGATGCGGTGTGCCTCAGTTGTTCCTGCCTTTGAGTTTTCCTAACTGCTCCGCAAGTTCGGCGGCGGTTGCCTTCTCAGCGGCTGCGACGTTCGCGTTTTCACCGTGATCGGTTTTGTGGTCGTACAGCATCCGCGACGTCAGTTTGCCCTTGCCGTCGCGATACTCGGTAAAGCGAAAGCCGTCGGTCCGAATTGTGTCGCCGTTGCCGAAGCGTCCGACGGCTGCGGTCTTCCAGTCAGCGTTTGGGTCGCGGAGCAGCGTCGCGAAGCTCTGGCCCTGCAGATGGTCCGGTTTCGGCAGGCCGGCGAGTTCGCAAAGCGTCGGGTACAGGTCGATCGTCTCAATCAGGCCGGATCGCTTCTGGCCGCCATCGATGCCCGGAGCGCGGACGATCAGCGGGATCTGCATCGACGTTTCGTAGCATGAGTGCTTGCACCACAGCGTGTGCTCGCCGAGGTTCCAGCCGTGATCGCCCCACATAACGACGACGGTATTGTCGGCCAGCTTCAGCCGGTCCAGTTCGTCGAGCAGCCTGCCGATCTGAGCGTCGGTGTAACTGACGCAGGCGTAGTAGCCGTGGATCAGGTTCCGAGCGGTCTCGTCCGATACCGGACCTTTCGCCGGGATACCCGCGTAAGCCCGCAGCTCGCCGGACGAATGGATCGACTCGGCGGGCGCGTCCTTCGG
Organism: Planctomycetota bacterium; assembly: GCA_029977045.1. Taxonomy (GTDB): domain Bacteria; phylum Planctomycetota; class Planctomycetia; order Planctomycetales; family Planctomycetaceae; genus JAPOLP01. Next base: position 12,670 of record JAPOLP010000022.1, on the reverse strand, counting down.
TGGGTGATAATTGTCAGGGATGCGAATCTGCTCGCGGTCGTACAGGTCCCAGTACTTCTGCGGCGCGATAAACGGCAGGTGCGGTTTGAAGAAGCCGACGGCCAGGAAGAACGGTTCGTCGCCGCTGCGGAGACGCTGCAGATCAGCGATCGCCTGTTCGGCGAGAACTCCGTCGGCGTATGCGTTGTCGTCGACGTCAGCGGATTCCCAGGCGGGTCCTCGAGTGCGACTGCCCTGCTTCTGCCGCTGTTCGTGAAGCTTTGCGTTCTCAGACCGCCGGTACCACGGAACGTCCTTCGGACGCCACGCGGGTTCGGACCAGCCCTTTGCATTGTCCGTCGGATGGTGAAAGGCCTTGCCGAGTGACCGCGTGAAGTAGCCGTTCGTGTGGAACTGAGTATTCAGCGTCGTGATGCCCGGTGCGTCTTTTTCCGCCCAGGTCTGATAGGTGACAAACCGGTTGCGGGCCGGTCGGATGCCGGTCATCAGGCTCGCTCGCGACGCTCCGCAGGTCGGCACCATGCAGTACGCCCGCTCGAACAGAACACCTGACGCAGCCAGCCGGTCGATGCTCGGCGAATGAATGTGCTGCTTCCCGTAGCAGGCCAGCTCGGGCCGTAGGTCGTCAACCGCGATGAACAGGACGTTCGGTCGGGACGACTCAGCGCGCACAAGCCCGGCACTGGCCATCAGGACGACAACAACTAAGAGAGACAGCTTTTTCATCTCGATCATCCCGGAGCAGGTTTTGAATCCAGCGCGGCAACGCTGCGCAGCGAGGGATCATTCGCCGGTCACTCGCTCAGTCGCTGCAGAATATCCAGCACGCCGTCGATTTCCTCAAACTCGGACACGTAATCGGCTCGCTGTTTGATCTCAGCATCGGCGTTCGCCGGGCAGGCGAACCAGGCGACCCGGTCCGCGATGAAGCGGTCGCCCATCGTGTCGCCGATGCCTGCGGTTCTCGCCGGGTCAATGCCGGTTCGAGCGAGCAGCCGGTCGATCGCCGTACCCTTGTTGACGTGCTGCAGGTCGCAGTTGATGTAGAGCCACGTCATCGAAACTCGAAACGGCCAGCCGCGTCGAGCGAACTCGTCGCTGATCACCGGCATGATCGAACGCAGGTAGTCCGTGTCCGCGTGGTAAAGGCTGACGGCGGCGGTCTTGCCGGGCTGCAGCACGACGCCCTTTGGTTCGTACTGCGAGCGCAGCAGCGTCGACGCTTCGTGGACAATCTGCAGTTGCTCGGGAGTGATCGTCGGATCGATCTCGAACGAGTTGTCGTCGGGCAGCCACATCCAGACGCCGTTCTCGCCGATACAGGGAACTTGCGTGTTGTGGATCAGCCGGCACATCGCTTCGACAAAGCCGATCGGCCGGCCACTGCACAGTGTTACCAGCGGACGGTCGTGCTGCTGTAGCGAGAGCCGGTTGTACTCGGCAAGCCGCGTGAGCTTGTGCCCGTCGATCGGTGCGTGCGACTCGGGAGAAATGCAGCCGTCGATGTCGCAGATGACGACGTCGTATGCGGCGGTCGATCGAAAACTCATCAGGCAGTCCAGCAGAAGTTGTGAGCGGTCGCCGAAGTTGCGGCGGGACGTGAGCGTTCGCTGCGTTGTCATCCCCGGCGGCGGTCAGCATCATGGCGGCTCGACCTGATTCCTGCACGGAACGCTGCTCTCACCTTCTGAGGACGACCCCATGCGTAGTTTCGCTGTTGCCGCCTGCGGATTGCTGGCCTGTTCGACGCTTTCGTTCGGAGCTGACTGGAAGAAGCACGTTGTCCACGAAGGCGAGCACTGCAACGCGGTCGTCGGTGGCGACTTTACCCGCGACGGCAAGATCGACGTCATCAGCAACAGCGGTGGCAAGACGCGGCTGTTTGTCGGTCCGAGCTGGACGGAATACGTGATCGACGAAACGCCGGGTCACGGCTTCATTCATGCGGAATCGTTCGATGCCGACGGCGACGGCGATCTGGACTTCATCGGGGCGCGATATCAGCCGGGCCTGGTCGCGTGGCTCGAATGCCCGGACAACCCGACTGCAGGTCCGTGGACGGCACGCGTCGTCGATCAGGAAATCAACGGGATTCACGGCCTGCTGAAAGGCGACGTCAACGGCGACGGCAAGCTCGACCTGCTGGCCAACAGTGCTCAGCCGGTGGGGCCGTTTCCGGATTCCGCCGCGTGGCTCGAAGTGCCCAGGGATCCGCACTCAGCGAAGAGCTGGGTGCGGCACATCTTCGCGAACAAGGACGCTCCGGGGCTGAGCCACTACCTGGGAGTGGGTGACGTCAACGGCGACGGGCGAGTCGATATCGCGATGGGTGCCAAAGGCGGACCGCAGGACAAGTCAGGTCTGGGCGAATGGTTTGCCTGGTGGGAAGCCGGCTCTGATCCGACGAAGCCATTCACAAAGCACGAGCTGCCGGGACCGCATCCCGGAGCGACAAACATCCAGCAGGCCGATGTTGACGGCGACGGCGATACCGACTTCATCGCGACGCGTGGGCACGGACACGGAATCATCTGGTTCGAGAACCCTGGCAAGGGCGGCGGTGTCTGGAAGTCTCACGACATCAACCCGCTGTTGCAGTTCCCTCACTGCCTGCAGGTGCTCGACATGGACGGCGATGGTGACGTCGATGCCGCAACGTGTGCGTACGGCAGCGAAGTAGCGGCGTGGTTCGAGAACGACGGGCACGGGAAGTTCACAACGCACGTCGTCGCGACCGGCCAGCGAGCCTACGACATCCGGGCACTCGACATGGACCGCGACGGCGACATCGACCTACTGATCGCCGGTCAGCAGAGCAAGAACGTGACGTGGTACGAGAATCCCAGCAAGTAGTCTCAGACGTTCGAGTGGAAAGCCACAGAGACGTTGGGCCGGACGGCTTGCGCCGTTCCGCTACCTTTTGAAGAACGAGCAACGTGCCCGATCTGCCGGTCAGCTATGACGACGTGCTGGAAGCATTGCCGCGTGTCCGGTCCGTGCTGAAGCCGACTCCGCTGTTTTCGTATCCCGGACTGTCCGGGGTAACCGGATGCGAGTACTTCGTTAAGCACGAGAATCATCAGCCGGTTGGCGCGTTCAAGATTCGTGGCGGCGTCAATCTGGTCGGTACGCTGAGTGACGAGGAGCGCCGTGCTGGAATCCTCGGGTGCTCGACCGGTAATCACGGACAATCGCTCGCCTGGTCGGCGCGACACTTTGGCGTGAGCTGCACGATCGTCGTTCCGGAAGGCAGCAATCCCGACAAATGCGCCGCGATTCGAGGACTCGGAGCAACGCTGATCGAACACGGTCGCGACTTTGACGCTGCCCGCGATTACGTCGAAACGGAACTCGCCGGGAGCGGGATGCGGTACGTGCATTCGGCGAACGAGCCGAAGCTGATTGCCGGCGTCGGCTCGATGGCCTGCGAGATCTTCGACGAGCTGCCGAACCCGGACGTCATCCTCGTGCCAATCGGCCTGGGCAGCGGTGTCTGCAGTACGTGTCTGGTCGCGAAAGCTGTGCGACCCGAAACGCTGGTCATCGGCGTGCAGGCAGAAGGTGCTCCAGCAGTTGCGAACTCGTGGCGAGCCGGTCGGATGGAAACGACAGATGAGATCAACACCTGGGCCGAAGGCATGGCCACTCGACGCCCCGCCGAGATGACGCTGCAGATCATGCTCGCACTGATGGACGACGTGATTCTTGTCAGCGATGACGAACTGCGTCGTGCCGCGAAACTGCTGCTGCAGCACACGCATAATCTGGTCGAAGGGGCCGGCGCGGCGACGCTGGCTGCGGCTCTGCGAGGACGCACTCGCTTCAAGGGCAAGAAGGTCTTCGGCGTGCTCTCGGGCGGCAATCTCGACCTGAACGAGCTGCCGCAGATTCTCGGTGCAGAAAGTCGTTGATCGCTCCGCGATCGAAACGAGCACCAGTCGGGTAAGCTGCTAAAGAAGACGACGTTGTGCGGGATTCAAGGCCGCCGTCGTTGTCGAGTCTGATGCAGCGCGAATACTGCTGACGCGTTTCGATCGCGGAGCGATCAACGACTTTGGTGTGCGTCAGGCTGAGCGCTGCGTTTCGATCGCGGAGCGATCAACGACTTTGGCGACCGATTCAGCTTCGTTATCGCAGCAGAGTGGTTCGACGAACTCGACGAGGCGGGCGTCGTACGCGGCTTCGTTGACGTCGCGGGAGCGGTTGTGGCGGGCGTCGGGAACGAGCCACAGCTCGCTGTTGTCGCCGATCGACTGCTGCAGTGAAGTTGCAATTTCGGGAGTGACGTAACTGTCACGCTGTCCCGAGATCAGCAGCACGGGCCGGTTGCCCAGTTCGGACAGAAACCGTTCGACGTGCAGGTAACGAACGCCTCGGCGGAATTCGCTGTAGCGGCGACCGCCAGCGAGACTCAGCTCGACATGCCAGTCGGGGATCAGACGCAGTGCCCAGCGAGGGACAAACAGCTCGACCCAGCGACGCGAGAACGTCGACATCAGGCACAGCGTCGAATACGCGCTCTCGCAAAGCGTGCCGCGAATCCGGGGGCTCAACGCTGTCGCGATCAGAGCTGCCCCGCCGCCTCGGCTGACTCCGAACGCCGTCCAGGGCAGGCTGCTGAGGTCGGCTCGGGATTCGAGGTAGCTCAGGAATCCGCGGATGTCGGCCAGCTCGTGCTCGGAGAGCCAGTGCAGCGAGTCGTAGTTGTCGAGCCGGTCGCTGCCGTCGTGATTGCGGAAAGCGAATGTCACGACCGCGAAGCCGGCATTCAACAGGCCTTCGCAGTAGGAACTGGCCGACCACTGGTCGCCGCCGAGTTCGTGGAAGAACAGCACCAGGCCGCGCGGCGCCTGATCCGTCGGCGGATACAAGGTTCCCTGCAGCGTCAGACCATCGGCGGTCTGGAACGAAAACGGTTCGGCTTCGGGAGCGGGATCATTCTCGACCGCGTGCAACGGCGGTGACTGTTCCAGCATCTGCATGACGGACCGATTGATGCCGAGCTGCATCGCGATCAGTGCGATGGCCAGGATCCCGGCGGCAATCAAGAGTCCAAGATACAGAGACACTGGCGGCTCCAAACGCTCAGTCAGAACAGTTCACATCGAAACCGTGCGACCTCAGGCAGCGAACTCGGTCAGGATCAATGAGACGTTCTGACCGCCGAAGCCGAAGCTGTTCGACAGGCAGGTTGTGACTTTCGTCTCGCGAGCCTGATTCGGGATGTAGTCGAGATCGCAATCTGGATCGGGCGTGTGGTAGTTGATCGTTGGCGGCAGCGCGTTGCGGTTGATCGCCAGCAGGCAGGTGATGGCTTCGACCGCTCCGGCCGCGGCAATCAGATGCCCCATCATGCTCTTGATGCTGGAGACCGGCGACGAGTACGCGTCCTGTCCGAGAGCCTGCTTGCACGCGAGCGTCTAGACCTGGTCGTTGACCTTCGTGCTGGTTCCGTGAGCGTTGATGTACTGAATGCTGTCGGTGTTGAGGCCAGCGTCCTTCAGAGCCAGCTTGATACACGCCGTCGCGCCGCGGCCTTCCGGATGAATGTCGGTGACTCGGTAGGCGTCGGCAGTAGAGCCGTAACCGGCGACTTCTCCGACAATGTGAGCGCCGCGTTTCTTTGCGTGTTCGAGTTCTTCGAGCACCAGGATGCCGGCACCTTCACCGAGCACGAAACCGTCGCGGTTGGCGTCGAATGGACGCGACGCTTCCTGCGGGTTTTCATTGTGCGTCGACAGAGCTGTCAGCAGGTTAAAGCCTGTCACTCCAAACGGATGGATCATGCTGTGAGCACCGCCGGTAAGCATGACGTCGCAGTCGCCCCGACGAATCAGCTCGGTTGCTTCGCCGATCGCCTGACTCGATGCCGCACACGCCGTCAGACAGTTGAGGTTCGGGCCCTGAGCGTTGAACAGGCTCGCCAGGTGCGCCGCCGTCAGGTTCGGTTCCTGCTCGAGTTCCAGCTGCGGATGCAGGTGTTCGAGACCCAGGCGGGCGAACTCGGCAACGTCGCACTCGCCGTCTTCGGTGCGCGACCTGGCGATGATGTTCATGAAAATGTTGAAGTCCTGAGCGCCTTCGCCGGCTCCCAGATACACGCCGAAACGAGTCGGATCGAGCGAGCTACAGCTCAGGATTCCGGATGCGTCGACCGCCTGTCGGGCAGCACCGATCGCGAAGTGAATGTTCCGGCCAGCGTGCTCGAAGCGCTCCGGATTGTCGACGTACTTCGCGAGGTCGTAGTTCTTGACCTGCGAGGCGAACTTCGTCGGGAACTTCGACGCGTCAAAGTGAGTGATCCAGTCGATGCCGCTCTTCGCGGCCATCATCGAATCCCAGATCTCATCAACCGTATGGCCCAGTGGAGTGATGCACCCCATGCCGGTAACGACAACGCGACGTCTCATAATGGCACCCTCCCGAGGAAGGCCGAAACGCGATGGCCGGCAAATCGCCGGTCCGCCGCAATGTGTGGATGTGTCTGTAACGCGTGCAATTATTCGCCAGTCGACGACGCGGAACCATCGCCCGCCTTGCCAACTTCCAGGATTCCCAGCAGGTTCATCGAGAACACAAAGTTCTTCTGGTCGATCGACCCGAACTGCGAATCCCGCTGGTCAAGATGCACGAACATGATCTCGGCTTCGGCGATCAGCCTGTCGCCGACCGTTGCCGTGACTTCGACCGTGCCACCTTCGTCTCGCGAGTCCACCAGTTTGGCATCGTAGATGATCGAATCACCGGGGACGGCCCACGAATGGAAGGTGCATTTGGGCACCTTGGCGAGGATCACGATGTGCTCGAACTGGTTCATTTCGCCGAGCAGAATGCCGCCGGTCTGAGCCATCCCTTCGATCATCAGCGAACCGGGCATCACCGCGAAGCCGGGGAAATGATCGTGCAGATGCTCTTCGGCCAGTGACACATTCTTCACGGCCTTGGCACATTTCCCACTTTCGAATTCGACGAAGCGGTCAATCCAGAACCAGCGCATGGAACTTCTCTTTGAACCGGAGTTGCAGAAGCCGAAAACTCGAACGCCCGTCAGCGACTTCGACACAAAGCCGCAGAAGCGCGAAGAGTTGGTTCGCAACCCTTCGCGTCATCATACGGCTCAGCATCGTTGCATCAGCTCAACGCGGACGTCCGCGTCTGCAGCAATCAGTCAGCCAGCTTCTTCTCGATGAAGTTAACGATCATGTTGACCGTGAAGAGGCTCTGAATGTTTTCGACCTTCGGATCGTCGGCGAACGAATCGATGTCGGCGTGCGGCATCTTCTCACGCAGCGTCGCGATACCTTCCTCGGTGACCTGGCCATCGGCGACCAGTGACGAGTCCGACGTCAGGCCTTCCGGGAACAGTTCGCCCCGCGGAATCTTGATGTTGAAGTTCTTTTCGAGGCGGAACACGATGTCCAGGAAGTCGATCGATTCGGCTCCCAGATCGTCCACCAGCGTTGCTTCCAGCGTCACTTCGTCGTCGTCAACACCCAGCGCGTCGACCAGCGTTTCCGTGACCGTTTCCAGAATTTCGTCGCGTGAAGCCATCAGGCTTTCTCCTGTTGCAGGGGGCGATGTTCTGCCCCTCGGTTTCGCCGGAGACCCAGCTATGAGGACAGCAGTCCGGCGAAACGACTACTGACTCAACCCAAAGTTCAACCGCGCTGCCGCCAGACCCATTGGCGACTCCACGGAGTTCACACTTCACTTTCAGAATTACATACCACTGCCGAGCGTCAGACCGCCGTCGATCGTCAGCACCTGGCCGGTGATGTACGCCGCGTCGTCGCTCGCCAGAAACGTGACCGCATTCGCAATGTCTTCCGGCTGACCAAGCCGTCGCATCGCGATCTGCTTCTTAATTTCCTTCTCAGCCGCGTTCCGGATCGCTTCGGTCATGTCCGTCGCTATGAAGCCCGGAGCAATCGAGTTAACCGTGATGCCTCGACGACCGACTTCGTACGCGAGGCAGCGAGTGAAGCCGTCGATACCGCCTTTCGTCGCGGCATAGTTCGTCTGACCCGGATTACCGTACCGACCCGCGACGCTCGAAATGTTGATGATGCGGCCTGACCGGGCCGAGATCATCGAGCGAATCGCCGCGTGGCAGTAGTAGTAAATGCTGTTGAGGTTCGTGTTGATAACGTCGAGCCAGTTCTCTTCGGACATCTGCATCAGCAGTCCGTCTCGAATGATGCCGGCGTTGTTAACGAGAATGTCGAGCTGGCCCCACTTCTCGATCAGTGAGTCGATCAGCTCGGTCGCCTTGGCACCATCGGCCGCGTTCGCCTGAATCGCGATCGCTTCGTGCTGATCGAGTTCCAGTTCCCTGACCAGGCTCTCGGCCGCTTCGGCGTTCGAGTTGTACGTGAAGGCGACCTTCGCACCTTCCTTCGCCAGAGCCCAGACACAGGCCCGACCGATACCGCGGCTGCCGCCTGTCACGAGTGCGGTTTTGCCGGCAAGTTTCATCTGATTCTCCTGAGCGAACGATTGTCCGTTCGCGGTGCGGAAGTGCCAAGGCACTTCTCGGCGGCCAGGCCGCGGTTATTCGGGCTGCCAGAGCTGACCGTACAGCTCCCGCATCTTCGCGATCAGTTCCTCGTCCGTCTTCGCGAGCGATTCGTTGCGATCTTTCAGGTTGACCTGCTGCAGCGTGAGGCGGGCCGACACGGCTGAGTTGCCGTCGACAGTCCCTTCACACTTGAAGGTGCATTCCTCGTCGCCCCACTTGTGAGTCTTCACCGTCACGCGAAGCTGCTTGCCGGGCGTCACGAAGTTGTTGAACTTCACCGCCCGCGTTTCCTTCAGCAGGATCGTCGAGTGAGCGAAGTCGTTCGTCACGCGCATCAGCCAGGCACCTGACTGAACCAGCGACTCGACCATCATCACGCCTGGCATGACCGCAAAACCTGGAAAGTGGTCCTGCAGATACTCTTCCGCCAGGGAGAGATTCTTGACTGTCGAAATCGACTGACCCTTGTCGAGGGCGACGATTCTGTCGACCAGCGAAAACCGCATGAATGTTTCCTTCGTCGAGCTGCCTGAACAGACTGCAGAATGCTAACCGCAATTCTCCGTTAATGTCTCGCCAACTGCCCCTTCGGGCGGACGAAACCAGACAAACTCGATGACACGGGGAGAACCGGGAACTGCGGAGCGAAGCGCGGACGAGTGCCTCAATCAGTCATCCTGAAAGGCCCGGACAGGGGAACGTCCGGCAACATCCTGTGGTGGGAGGCGTCAGCAGAGCTGACTCGCCGAGTTCGATGGGGACGCCGACTGGAACAAGCCAGAATGCAACAGTCGACGGCAGTTTCGCGGTGGGATGGAAAGTCTGCCACTCTACCCGTGCCTGTTGAGCGATTCAAGCAAGCCTTGCCGCTGAAACGCCGCTGAATTCACAGCAAAAACCGACATCAGCGACTGGGGAAACTCTGCCGGTTACGACACGCGAAACTCCCACTCTGTCGCATCAGACACGATTGATTTACTGTGATCCGCCTGCTTCGACCAACAGATCAACGCCGCCCGATTTCATCCCCCGGCTGAGTAGCGAAAGTCGTCTAGACTGTCGGCTCGTCGCAACCTTTGTTTCCAGCTCCTTGAAACGAATCCGTCATGCCGAACCAGCCACAACGCATCAGTCGTCGCCGATTTCTCGCTGCCTCTGCAACCGCCGCCGTCGCTCCGACGATCGTTCCCGCCTCGGCGCTCGGCCTTGAAGGTTCAACACCGCCCAGCGAGCGGATCAACATCGGCGTCGTAGGCCTGGGGGCGCGAGCCTTCAACCTGCTCGACGAATTCCTGAACCACTCCGACGCCCGCGTCACCGGGATCTGCGACGTCGACGAGTTCCACTATCGCGACCGTCCCTGGGGCAGCAAAGGCCCAGTCTTCGGTCGGACGCCCGGTCGGCAGCGCGTCGAGAAGAAATACGGAGCCGCCACGAAATCCGGTCGAGCGAGCACAGGCCTGACGGTCGTTTCCGATTTCCGCGAAGTCTGCGGTCGCGAGGACATTGACGCTGTCGTCGTCGCAACGCCCGATCATTGGCACGCACTGTGTACGCTGACAGCGCTCCGCGCCGGCAAGGACGTCTACTGCGAGAAGCCGGTCACTCACTTCTTCCGCGAAGGGCAGCTCGTTTACCGCGAGGTCGCGAAGCAGAACGCGATCTTCCAGACGGGCTCGCAGCAGCGGTCGGACTTCGAGTTCCGCCAGGCCGTCGAACTGGTCATCAACGGCCACATCGGAACCATCCAGCGCGTCGAAGTCGGCCTGCCACCGGGCTACGACAAAGCTCAGGGCGACACAAAGGTGACCGCTCCGCCCGAAACACTCGACTACGACTTCTGGTGCGGGCCGGCTCCGAAGCTGCCGTACATGCGGGCTCGGCATCATCGCTGGTGGCGCGGGCATCGAGCGTTCGGCGGCGGCGTCCTGATGGACTGGATCGGCCATCACCACGACATCGCTCACTGGGCTCTGGGCGCCGACAAGTCAGGCCCGACCAAAGTCGAAGCCGTCGGCTGGACGTTCCCCGACACCGACGTCTACGACACGCCGCACCATTACGAGATCCGCTGCGAGTACCCCGGCGGCATCACGACCTCGATCGGCGACGTGAACGAACTCGGCACAAAGTTCATCGGCGAGTCCGGCTGGATCCACGTCACTCGAGGCCGACTGACCGCCTCCGACAAGCGCCTCGCCGCAAAGGACTTCAAACCCGGCGCGAAGACTGTCTACCGCTCACCCGGCCACATCAGAAACTTCCTCGACAGCATCCGCAGCCGCGACGAATGCATCTGCCCCGCCGAAACCGCCCACCGCTCCATCACCCCCGGCCATCTCGCCTACGTCTCGCAGCGGCTAAGCCGTTCGCTTGCATGGAATTCCGAGGCCGAACAGATCCCCAACGACACCGAAGCCAACCAACTACTCAACGCCATGCCGTACCGAATGCCATGGTCTGTCTGAGATGAGCTTTGGAAGGCAGTCAATGCACAGGAGAAGACAGAGATAACAGAGCCTCAGTTCTCTCCGTTTTCTCCTGTTCAGAGTAGATCTCAGACTTCGAGTCTGGTCCGGAAGGTCGTGTCAGAGTTGCTTGTGAGTGCAACGGCGAGGCGGAAGAATCCTGGCTCACTAACACTGACCGCCGACTCACCCGATCTCCCAAGGATGCACCATGCTGGCCTCTATTCGCACTTTTAGCTGCTTCGTTCTGACAATGACCGTCTCGGTTTCACTGCAGGCCGCAGACTGGACTCCGCTGTTTGATGGCAAGTCGCTTGACGGCTGGTTGCAGCGGGGTGGGCAGGCGAAGTATTCGGTTGAGGACGGGTGCATTGTTGGGACGACGGTGCCGAATACTCCGAACAGTTTTCTCTGCACCGGGAAGAACTACTCGGACTTCGTGCTTGAAGTTGAGTTCAAGGTGCATCCCGAGCTGAACTCGGGGATTCAGATTCGGAGCAACAGCCTGCCGGACTACAAGGACGGGCGGGTTCACGGTTACCAATGCGAGATCGATCCGGCGGACCGTGCCTGGACCGGCGGGATTTATGACGAGAGCCGCCGCGGTTGGCTGGACTCGCACGTCGACAACACAAACGCCCGCTACGCGTTCCGACCGGGGCAGTGGAATCAGTTCCGCATTCAGTGCGTCGGCGATTCGATCCGGACGTGGCTCAACGGAGTCCCGGCGGCGGACCTGAAAGACAGCGAGACGGATTCCGGATTCATCGCGCTGCAGGTGCACGGGGTCGGTGGCCGGCAGGATCCGATCGATGTTCGCTGGCGAAACATCCGCATCCGCGAGATCACCGACAGCAAGGTTTCCGACGAACCAGCCGCTCCAGCCGCAGACAACGGAACCGGCCCGCTGGTCGCTGACGGGGCTGAGATCCGCAAGATCGCGGGCGACTTCAAATTCACCGAAGGACCGGCGGTCGGGCCGGATGGTCGCATCTACTTCTCGGATATCCCCAACGAGCGGATTCACGCTTACGACCCGGCGACGGACAAGCTCGAAGTATTCCGCGAGAACACAGGTCGGGCGAACGGTCTGATGTTCGCTCCCAGCGGCGCGATCTTCATGTGCGAAGGCGGAGCCCGGCGATTCACTCGGCAGTTCGATGGCGAGCTGACCGTCGTCGCAGACAACTGGGAAGGCAAAAAGCTCAACAGCCCCAACGACGTGACGCTCGACAACGAAGGCGGCGCCTACTTCAGCGACCCACGCTACGGCGGCGGCGACGACCGCGAGATCGATGTCGAGGCCGTCTACTACGCGCCTCGCGGCGGCAAGATTCAGCAGGTCATCAGCGATCTCGTTCGACCAAACGGAGTCATCCTCTCACACGATCGAAAGACGCTGTACGTCGTCGATAACGGCGACGGAAAGATCTACGCCTACGACGTCGCCGGTCCCGGCAAGCTCGAAAACAAGCGACTGTTCGCCGAAGGCGTCAGCGGCGACGGCGCAACGATCGACTCTCGCGGCAACCTGTACGTCGCCGCTGGCGAAGGCCACGTCTGGATCTTCAACACGACCGGTGAACTGCTGCAGAAGATCAAGTTCCCCGAAGGCCCCGCCAACTGCACGTTCGGCGGCAAGGACGGCAAGACGCTGTTCGTCACCGCGCGGACGGGTTTCTAC